>CAZMXF010000292.1:0-3861 GCA_964570015.1 uncultured Oscillospiraceae bacterium
CAGGTAGTCGCCCAGTTCCATGTTGAAGCCAAAGATAATGCCACAGCAATAGGTCAAGTCTTCGGAGGCTTGGTTATCGGGAAGCGGGGTGGCAGAGGTGAGTAATGATCTGATAAGGAAAGATGGCAACTCTATTTCCAGCATACCTCCTGCCCCCACATTCTCTGCTCATGCAGAAGGCGATGGAATCGCAGTCGGCTATGCGGATTCCTTTGCACCAACGGTTAATCTGTTTCTTCCGGACGGGAGCAAAACCACATCGAACCCGGAATACTTCAACCTCATCATCGGCTATGATCCATTTGAGAAAGATCATATACTTGTAGATCCACAACGGTCCCTGACTGAATACATAAGCGATGAAGTGAAAGAACAGTTTTGCGGGTGGACAGCTGCAGCAATCGAGGAAATTAAAAAGCTACCCACCATCATTACTCAGGAATGGGACAGAACAGATACACAACAGGCTGTTTTTGCTTTCATACGGGATCTGAAAGTACAAGATAACGGCGTCAAAGTTCGTTTTCAAAAATACTTTCCCATCCCATTTTCTTTTCTGATCGACTATTCTGCCGACCTAGCTATGAATCGGTTTGAAATATACCGGACACATTGGACTATCAAAAAAGTAGATCTGTTGGATGTTATGCAGGATGCGGGAATCTTCCCCGGAAAGTGAGGATCGTATGGCAGATGAACTAATCAGAGTCGGCAGCGATCTTCCGGCTGCACCACCACTTATGAACGTAACTGCTACCGGCGAAGGAACAGCTATCGGTTTTGTTCAGGGCGACGTGCGCCTTGAAATGAATGAAGAAGCCATTTCTTATCTTCGACGAATCGTCGGAAACCAGCCGCCTGCTTTTCATGCTTCGGAATGGGCTCTGTTGAATAGCGAAAGGTTTCATCTGTTTGTTCTTAACAACGAAAAATATGATTGCGGTTGTTTCTCTGTCTCAAAGCGAATAGCTTTGACGAAAAACACCCTTCCTGAGTATGCGGAGTACTTCGGGCCATTAACACCCGCTCTCATCTATGAATTGCTGAATATGCCTTGCCTCTTTACCGTTCGGAATCAGAATTTTAAGGAAGCTCCTGCCAGCCTTCCTGCGCTCGTTGGAAAGCTGACTGAAATCATTCCCCAAGGTGACTGTATAAAGTTCAAGTTCTACTATTGTGGAAAGCTCCGTCAACAATTCATTAACGAGAACATGCATCTTTTCAATCTGATCACAAAACCTGTACGAAATCAGCTCGACGAAGAACACTGGAGCATAAGAGCCGGTAATCTGCTACAGATTGTTGATCAACTCGGAATTGAAATCAGATAGGAGGACATTGCATCGATGAATAAAGTGAGAGTTAACATCACAAACGCTGTCATAAATGCCCCAACCTATGCGGGAGTGACTTTCAGCCCTTCCATGATCAATTTCTTCTACGGCAAAAACGGCACCGGTAAATCCACGCTGGCGAAAGCCTTCACGGACGGAAGCGCCGCGCTAACCTGGAAAGGTGACCCGTACCCGAGTGAGAGAATCCTTATATATAATGAAGATTTTATCGAAAAGAATGTCAGGAGCTACGGAAACATCCCTGGTGTATTCACCATCTCCGAAGTCAACGCCGAGAAGAAGAAACTTGCCGACGAAAAAACAGGTGAAAAAACTTCGATTGATGCTCAAGCCGATGCTGCGCGTGTTGCCAGAGATAAAGTGACAGAAGAACATACAAAAGCTGAAGAAGAATATCGTAAAACCATCTGGAAAAAAACCGAAAAGACAAGAAAAAAGTATCCCGACACACAAGTCGGATTTAAGTCTGACATTGGCAAGTTCGTCAAGAAGCTTGAAAATACACCTATGACACCCGCTACCGACGAGGAGTGCGAGACGCTTGCCCGTACAGTTTTTGGCAAGCAACAACCACATTATGACAAATACTTTCACGTCCACACAGATGACTTGCCTGTCAGTGAACTAATGGGCGTATCGATCGAAAGTCGGGCGAAAACCGATTTTGCAATGTTTATCCGTACGCTAGGCAATCTGGACTGGGTAACAGCCGGGCACAATGCCTATCATGGAAGCACAGATGGTAAGTGCCCATTCTGTCAGCAGAAGTTGCCTGAAAATTTTGAGGAAGAGCTTGCCGCCTGCTATGATCAACAGTACAAGACAGATCTCAAAGCCCTGGAGAAATTCATAGATTCATTTCTTAATGATATGGAACTGGCAGAAAACACAATTGCAAAAAACCTCCAGAACCACTTTCCGACGAAAAACCTGGCAGCTTATAAGCAACAGGCTCAGTTGCTTATTGCCGCCATCAAGCGTAACCGTGATCTTCTACAAAAGAAAAGAGAAAATCCATCAGATAAAATCACTTTGGAAGATTTGTCTCCCATCTCTGTTGAGCTCAATAACATCACTTCCATTATCAACGATGAGATCCAGGCCTACATGGATGTCCTCGCTGATATCCCTGGGCAGCAGCAAAAATGCACCGAAATGGTCTGGGGCATGATGGCAATCGATTGTTCGGCGGAGATTCGAGACTGGTTAACGCGAACTCGAGAAGACAAAAAGGCTTGGACTGAAAAAAACGAAGAAGAAAAGAAACTGCGTGCAAAATCAGCCGAACTTGTCAGTGAGATTGCGAAGCTGAACAGTGAAACCGTCAACACTACAAAAGTCATGGAGGATATTAATCGATCGATTCGTAATGCCGGTTTCAGAGGTTTTGAATTGCAGGAAAAACCCGGAGCAAAGTATATCTATCAGCTCGTCCGTGATGTCAACGGCAAAAAGGAAGTCGTCGATAAAAATCTGAGCGAGGGTGAAAGACACTTTATTGCATTCCTGTACTTCTATCACATGGTTATGGGAAGCCAGTCCGATGAGGGTAAAGTCGAGGATAAGATTGTTGTTATTGATGACCCCGTTTCTTCCATGGACAGCGGTACCTTGTTCATTGTGGCTTCCCTTGTACGTGATCTGATTGCTGTTTGCTACAACAATTATTCTCTTGATGAAGAAACCAGGGATGATCATATACGCCAGTTCTTTTGCCTGACACATAATCCGTACTTCTTCCGTGAGATCACCTATAACAGACTGGCGGATTACGAGTGTGCATCCTTTTTTGAAATAACAAAAGACAACGATAATCAGTCTCACATCAAAGAAATGTATGAAGATGTCCAGCTTTCAGGCGGTGAGATACGAGTCAATACCAGTCCCGTCCGTAACACTTACGATACGCTTTGGCATGAATACTGCACAACTAACGATCCGGAAACCCTCATGGTTGTTATCCGCCAGATTCTTGAATACTACTTTGTTCAGATGATTGGCTATCAGAATGAAAACCTCAGAATAAACCTGCTCGATAAGCACGAAAATGATTTCTGGGGCGGTAAAAACAGTGAGGACTATCGTGCTGCATCTGCGATGGTTGCCATGATTAATGTTGGGGCAACGGGTTTTAATGATGGACTTTATTACGACTCCTCCGCCGCTGATGTGAAGCATCTTCGTTCCGTCTTCGAAAAGATATTCACGGTAATGAAGCAGAATCAACACTACGACATGATGACAAAACGGGGCAATTAAAGACAGGCACTACCCTTTAATTCCCCGCCCCATCCGTGACAATCAACAATTCCGGAGGCGATACAGCAATGCCCGAGATTCCCTGGCTTAAACGGTTCGATGAAGAAAAGGCCGATGAAGATTCGGATAAGATGGAAAAGGTCGATTATGAGGTCATGCTGGAAGAATTGGAATTCCGGTAAGCAGTGCGCAATTGGTCAGGATAGGTCAAACATAAAAAGGCATAAAAAATGTGCCGCAGGCGCAA
>CAZMXF010000293.1:0-3856 GCA_964570015.1 uncultured Oscillospiraceae bacterium
AACAGGAGGAAATATCCATGAATAACATGAACAACATCTTCAAAGCTCTGATCGAGAGCGTCATCGGCGGACTTCTGCTCGCACTGCTCCTCACCCTTATGAAGGACATCACGTTTGTGCAGGCGCTCACGGCACCGGCTACCATCATTGCAGTAGATTCCGCATTCATCGGCAGCTGCATCGGTTTCCAGCGGAAAGCCCGGAAGCAGGGCCAGGCATGAGGCTGCGCCATTAAGCATGATTCAAAGGAGATAACGAAAATGAAAGAACTTGAAAATAAGAAAGAACTCTTGGAAGCTGAAGAGGAAAAAGTTGCCGGCGGCAAGATTTCGCCCATTTGTCTGGGAGGAGAAGGGATGGAACAAAAACCCGAAGAACCGCGCGATGGCGGTGCAACCGGCGGCTGGTAAAGAAAACAAAATAACGGAATCCGGTTCAATGTCCGGTAACCGCTCAATCTTACAGACAGTGATAGAAAAGAGATCACAAAGTCTGTAAGATTTTTATTTCCCTGTGCATGCGCCGTAACGAAGACGCAAAAGTTTTATGCCACCGGCCAAAATGGAAAACAGCCGGTTCGAGAAGACGCGGATCAGCTTGCGTCCGGACCGGTGATATGGTAGAATCTGCTTAAGCGGTCAGGAGAAAGATGCTCCCGGCATGAACATGATTTTTTGTTGCAGGCAACCAATTGCTCTGCTGACTGAAAAGAGGAGAAAAGCAATGTTCTGTATTTATTGCGGAACGCGAATCCCGGAGCACGCGGCATTCTGCCCGGCCTGCGGTGCGAAGGTCGCCGTGGTCAGTGTGGAGGAGAAAGAGCGGTCCAGCGGGATGCGCGCCGCCGTGTGTGCATCCTGCGGAAGCAATAATCTGAAGAGAGTCGGAAAGGGCGAGTATCTCTGCGAACACTGCGGAAGCCGCTTCTTCACGGAGGAAGAAGACGATGTCCTGAGTCCCGAAGAGAAGAAGGCAAAACTACTGGCGGTGTTTGCGGAGGCGGAAGGCTTTGCGGCCAAGGGCGATCATCAGGCAGAACTCAGTGTCCTGAGCAAAGGGCTGGAGCTGGTGCCTGACGACTGTACACTGCTGCTCAAGCTGGGGCGCGCCTGTGCAAAGCTCCATCTCGTGCAGGAGACGATGGATTACTACCGGAAGGCGGAGAAAGCCAATCCCAATGATCCGATCGTCTATGTCAATCAGGCAGTTGAGTATCTGAAGCTGGACATGCCCGCCGAGGCGAAACCGCTGCTGGAAAAAGCCCTCGCCATGATGGACGCCGATCCCCTGTCAGCCTCGGCCGGTGACACTGCCGTCACCTACGGAAACTATGCCCTGTGCCTCGGTAAACTCGGCGATCGCGCAGGCGCAAAGAAATACCTGAGTATCGCGAAAGCAAAGGGCTACAGCAAACAGTCCGTCGACAACATCTGCAGGATGCTGAAGATCAGAGTCTGATGCATTGCCGCACCTGAATCTCTTCATCACAAGCGAATCGTATCGAACAAGAAAAAACCCCGATCACGCTGCCGAGTTGCCGGTTTCGTGATCGGGGTATTTCAGATGTGCAGAACAGATCGGGTCTTACTTCTCGCTGATGACGCGTACAGCCGGGGCCTGAACGCCGTTTTCACCGAGTTTCTCCGTGATGGCCTGTGTCAGGTCAAAATAGACGTCCCAGTAGTCCGCCGTCTTGCACCAGGCGCGGACCGTGAACTGCATCGCTTCGTTTGTGCCGCCGGAGATCCGTGCGAAGGGAGCCGGATCCTTGAGCACCTTTTCGTTCTGGTCCATGACCTCGAGCATGAGGCTCTGGATCTTCTGCGGATCCTCGCTCTTCGCGGACGCGAAGGTGAGGTCGACACGGCGGGTCTCCTCTGCGGAATAGTCGATGATGTTGGCATTCATTAGCGCGCCGTTCGGAACATTGATTCTGCAGTTGTCAACCGTATTAAGGACTGTGTAGAAGAGCGTTATTTCCTTTACCGTACCGGTAACGCCGGACGCCTCTACAAAATCGCCGACTTTGAACGGGCGGAAGATGACCAGCATGATGCCGCCGGCGAGGTTTGAAAGCGAGCCCTGCAGAGAAAGAGCGATCGCAGCGCCCGCAGTGCCGAGGACCGTGATCACCGACGCCATCGGAACGCCGAGAATCGCGACAATGGAGACAACGAGGACGACATAGAGGAGCCATTTCAAAGCGCTGAGGACAAAGGTGCGGGTGTTCGGTTCAACCTTTTCAAGGACCTTGATCTTCCCGACCAGTCCCATGATCTTGCTTACAATAAACTTTCCGACAAACCATACAACAATCGCCAGCAATACTTTCCCGACCACTGTTGTGCAGAGATTTGCAAGTGCTTCCATAACAAAATAACCCCCTTATCAGATTTTATGTTTATTATATACGATTTCTTGACGGCTGTCTATCTTTTCACGATGGTTTTTTCGCTTTTTTATGCAGGAACATACAATCAATGCAGGTTATTGTACGGTTTGGTTCCGGCCAGACCGCTTATCCCGAAAAAGGAACTCCCGCGGTGTCAAAACCGGAGAGTTCCTTTGCGATTATTCCCTGTTTTCCGTCAGGCCTCTTCAAAAGCGCTCTTTCCCGCGCCGCAGATCGGGCAGGTGTAGTCTTCGGGGACCTCGTCTCCCTCATAGACATAGCCGCAGATCTTGCAGACCCATTTTTTGGTCTCCGAGGTCTCGGGCTCCGCTTCCGGTTCCCCGCCGTTCTGGACCGAAGCCGTTACCGCATCGGCCAGTGCTTTCAGCGCGTCGGCATCACCGCTGTCGGGGCTGGACATGATGGTAACCGTCTCTCCGACCACGCTGCAGCCATGCAGCCGGTCAACGATTTCCTTCATCAGCTTGCCGGCCGCCGGGGACCAGCTGCCGTTCTCCACGAGAGCAAAGCAGCGGTTCTGCAGATTGTGCGCCTCGAGGTCCAGCAGGAAGTTCTTCATCGGGGTGAAGATGCCCATGTTGTAGGTGATGGACGCCAGGACGATGTGGCTGCAGCGGAAGGCCTCGCCGATCAGCTCACTGACATGGGTCTTCGACACGTCATAGACCGCCACATCGGCAACTCCGTTCTGGGAGATCTGAGCCGCAAGGGAGTTGGCCGCGCTCTCTGTTCCGCCGTAAACCGAGCCGTAGACCACCATGACCGCTTTTTCTTCCGGTGTGTAGCTGCTCCACAGGCTGTACTTTTCGATGATCCAGCCCAGGTTCTCTCTCCAAACCGGACCGTGGGTGGGACACAGCATTTTGATATCCACCGTACCGGCTTTTGCCAGGACATCCTGGACCTGCTTGCCGTACTTGCCGACGATGTTGCAGTAATAGCGGCGGGCATCCGGCAGCCAGTCCTTCTCGAAGTCCACCTCGTCGGCAAAGAGATTGCCGTTGAGCGCACCGAAGCTGCCGAACGCATCCGCAGAGAACAGCGCTCCGGAAACCGTGTCATAGGTCATCATAACTTCGGGCCAATGGACCATCGGCGCCGTGACGAAGGCCAGTGTATGCTTGCCGACGTTCAGGGTGTCCCCCTCGCCCACCAGGATGCTGCGGTCCGAGATGTCGCAGGCGAAGAACTGGTTCAGGATCAGGGAGGCCGTCAGGGTGCAGACCACCTTGGCATTCGGATAGCGCACCAGTACCTCGGATATGGCGGAGCTGTGGTCCGGCTCCATGTGGTTCACGATGAGATAGTCCAGATCTCTCCCGTCCAGCACCGCGGTCAGATTCTCAAAAAACTGGCCCGTTACCGAGCGGTCCACCGTATCGACCAGAACCGTCTTCTCATCCAGAATCACATAGGAGTTGTATGCCACGCCGCGGGGAATGG
>CAZMXF010000294.1:0-3851 GCA_964570015.1 uncultured Oscillospiraceae bacterium
GCGGTGATCACCGGGATCATCGCGTTTTTCAGCACATGCAGCATGGTGATGCGCGAGGGGGCGATGCCCTTGGCCTTCGCCATCACGACATAGTCCTGCTGCATGGCCTCGGAGAAGCTGGACTTCACCAGCCGCGCGATCTGCGCCAGGGGATACACCGCCAGCGCCGTCACCGGCAGCACATAGTGCATCGGCGTCCCCAGCCCCAGCACCGGGAACAGCTTGAACCGCACGCCGAACACCAGCATCAGGATCAGCGCCAGCACATAGTTCGGCACGCTGATGCCCAGCGTCGTAAAGGTCAGGATGGAACCCCGGACTGCTTCCCGCCCGGTCACCGCCATGTGGATGCCGAGCAGCGTTCCGAGGACCAGGGCCGCAAGAAACGCGATGCCGCCCAGACGCATGGTCGCCGGCGCCTTCTGGGCGATCAGTTCGCTCACCGAGACGCCGGACTTCTTGAACGAAATGCCGAAATCGCCGTGCAGCAGGTTCACCAGATACTGCCCCAGCTGTTCCGTCACCGGCTTGTCGAGGCCGTAGTGGTGCATCATCTCCTCCTGGTTGGAGGGGGTGAGATTGGCGATGTCGAAGGGGTTGCCCGGCATGAGGTGCACCAGCAGGAAGGTAACGACGATCAGTGCCAGCAGCGTAACCAGTCCGATGCCGATGCGTTTGATCACATATCTCAGCATTCGCCGTCACACTCCGGATGTTTTACCGGGACAAACTTGGCCTGGTTCATCAGGGGATGGTTCAGCCGGATGGCGCCCTCCTTCTGCTTCGGGCAGACCATCACGCAGCTCCCGCAGTAGTAGCACTCGCCGGGATAAAGCACGATCGGCGGCTTTCCCTTTTCGGAGTTCGGGATAAAAATGTCCACCTGGCAGATGTTCATGCAGCGGTTGCAGCCCACACACACCGTCTCATCAAAGGTGATGGGCCGTGCGCTGGACGGGATCCTCACCGCGGATAAAGTAAAGTCATAGTCCATTGCTTACCGATCTCCGTATTTTTCATTGCGGGCGGCGACATAATCCCCGTTCCGCTTCAGATATTCCGTCTCAAGATCACCGAAGTAGCCCTGTGGGATCTCTCCGCGCACGACCTTGTCTCCTTCGCGGCGGATGGTGATGAAGCAGCGGTCCCGTTCCGGATCGGTCTCCGGATAATCGCTCCGCTCAAAGCACAGCGGTTTCGAGGAAGACCGGCGCAGCAGGCAGGCATTCAGAATCAGTTTTGAGACCTCCAGGATATCCAGCACCTCATGGGTCCGCATCAGCTCGTGGGGATTGGTGCACGCCAGCTTTGGCACCGCTTCGCGTTCGTAGCTCTCCAGCAGGTCCAGGCCCTCCCGCAGCAGGTCTTCGCACTTGACCTCGCCGCAGTAGTTCTGCATGCATTTGCTGATCGCCATGTTAAGCTCACGCCAGTCCATTCCGTCCCCGACGGTCATGGGTGCATAAAGCCGCTTCTCCTCAGCGTCGATCTCGGTGGGATCCGGCTCTGTCAGTGAAACCGTCTCCGACCATTCCGCCGCCTTCCGTCCGGCATAGTAGCCGGTGGCACAGGCATAGCCGCAGCAATCCGATGCAAAAAGCTGATCTCCCGCTGCATAAATGCCGTCAAGATTTGTCTTTAGATCCCAGTCGTGCATGATGCCGCCGGGTGCGCCGAAGAGCTGCCGCTCCTGTCCCAGAAAGGCGGCCGACTGCCAGCCGGTGCCATAGCTCTGCAGCATATGCTTCGTGGGGTCAAAGCCCCGCTCGGTATAGTTCTGCAGAATCGGAATTTTGGTCTTGCCTTCTTCGCCCACCATCAGGCCCCAGATCGCCCGCCGCTCGGTATCCGGCATGCGGGAGAGATCCGCGTAGAAGGGCAGTTTGTATCCCCGGCGTATCAGCTCGTCGAACGGCAGCGTCTCCGGTCCGCGGTATTCATACTTTGCTTCGTCAATCACGCCGCCCTTGAGGAAGAACTTCTGCCCGGGCGCGGGATAGTAACGCTCCGAGACCGTTTTGAGCTCGTGTCCGTCCCGGTCGACATAGGGGATCTCGACCCCTCTGGCATCCACCATCGTGGCAGCATACCAGGTGTTGTGGTTGTTGCCGGTGCCGTAGGGAGGAAAGCTCCTCCCGGCGGCCGAGAATTCTCCCCGCACCGACTTTTCCATCATTGTGAACTCGATTCCCGCTCTCCAGCCCATCGCATGGCCGGAGCCCACCGACTGCATTGGGCGGAATTCGCACAGTCCCACCAGGTCCGGATTGAAGAGCCAGACGCGCGCCGGTCGCGACATGGTGAGGACCGTAGCCTTCGCTTTGAAGATCATGAGTCTGCCGGTGCGCACGTTCATGCCCACGGCGCCGATACCGCGTTTCTTCCCGTCCACGACTACAGTCAGCAGTGCGGTGGCTTCCACACGGTCGCAGACGCGCACACCCAGACGCCGAAGCTCCCGGTAAAGTGCCGGCTTGAAGGTAGAGCCCCAGACCCGCAGGGTGAAGCGGTTCTGATAGTCGTATGCAAACAGAAGTCCTGTCTTCTCGTCCCGAAATTCCGCACCTTCAAATTCACCCTCGGTGTCCCGGATCTTCCCGCCGAAGTCCTCCAGGTCGAGCAGCCGGTCATAGCCTTCGCGGCATTCGATGTAGTGTGCGATGCCGTTGGAATATCCGTCCTGTTCCTCCACGTAAGCCTCGGCAATCTCCTTCGGCGTTACGCGGGAGCATGGGTTGCTGCATGCCGACTCCCAGTGGTCAAAGCCGCTTCCGGCGGAACCGCTGCGCTCCGTCGCGCCCTTTTCAACCAGGACGACGCTCCGGCCGCGTCTCGCAGCCGCGATAGCCGCAAAGCACCCGGCGAGCCCGCCGCCCAGGACCAGCAGGTCACTCTCTATTGTTTCCCTTACCCCGAATTCATTCGGATAGGGCCATTCGTAATTGTTCTTCATTCTCTCTCCTGTACCCCGCATCATGCGGAGATGCTGTGTCTCTTCTGAAAACAGTTTTTTATTTTACTGCAATCCGTTTCGGAATGCAAGTCCTTTACTCATTTAAATCGATAAAGACTTTTGAAAGAAGAGCGATGCGCCCTGCCTCTCTGCAGCAAAGAAGGAGAAGAACTCCCGCTTCCGGGTCTTCTCCTTCTTTCTGTTTTCTTTTCTGTTCATTTTACAGGCAGCCAAAGCCGCTCCCTGCCGCAGAGCAGCAGGATCAGAGCAGCCCCGACAGTTCGCCGGGCTCCAGCCCCAGCTCCTGCGGCTGGAAGCGCGGGCACACGCTCTCCGGCACGGTAATGGTCGCGGAGGCCAGCCTTGTCCCGATCACGCAGGACTCGGCCAGGGTCTTTCCGTAGCTCAGGCCGATGCTGACGCCGGCGCAGAACGCATCTCCCGCGCCCGACGTGTCGCAGACCTGCACCGCAGTCGGCGGGCAAACGCCGTATCCGCCTCTCGCCTCGGCCCAGACGGCGCCCTCGGCGCCCATCGTCACCACCATGGAGTTCAGTCCCGCGGCCTGGATTCTGCGCTGCAGCTCCTCCGCCATCTGCTCCGGGCTGAAGCTCATGAAATCGTCCGCGAAGAAGATCCCCGCCTCCTGCTGGTTGCAGATGAAGCAGTTCGTCTTCATGATGAGGTCCCGCCGCTTCAGCGCGATGCTCATGTTCGCCACCAGCGCGTAGGTCGGGACTCCGTACTTTTCCGCATAGCGGAAGGTTTCCTTGGCAACATCCTTATCGATGTCGACCTCAATGACGCAGCTGGTCGCATCGGCGAAGATCTCGTCCCCGTGCTCCTGCAGCAGCTTCAGCATCGCGTCCATCTGGGGCCGCTTGGAGATGGAACCCAC
>CAZMXF010000295.1:0-3817 GCA_964570015.1 uncultured Oscillospiraceae bacterium
CTCGGCTGGAAGGCCGGGATCGCCGCGGAGGTCCTCACGGTCCCCCAGCCCTCTATCGGGAAGATGATCTTCGAATCCAAGCTCTATCTGGAGACCACAGACCTCTTTGCCTGGACGCTGACGGTCATTCTGCTCAGTCTGGTCATCGAGAAAATACTCCTGAAGCTGGTTCGCCGGACCGGCAGGAAGGGCGGTGCCGTCCATGCTTGAACTGAAAAACATCTCAGTCCGTTTCGACGGAACGCCCGTTCTCTCCAACTGCAGCCTCTCTCTCGGAGAGGGCGAACGGATCGCCCTGATGGGTCCCTCCGGCTGCGGCAAGACGACGCTCCTGCGCGTTGCGCTTTCGCTTCAGCCGCCGGATACCGGTTCGGTCTCCGGTGACGCGGGGCGGACGGCCGCGGTCTTTCAGGAGCCCCGGCTGCTTCCCTGGCGCACGGCCGCCGAAAACGTGAACGCCGTCCTCTCCGATACAAAGGAGACGATGCCGGAGGCGCTTTCCATGCTGGACCGGGTGGAACTCTCGGACGCTGCGGAGAAGTACCCCGCGGAGCTCTCCGGCGGCATGCAGCAGCGTGTCTCCATTGCCCGGGCACTGGCCTGCCGTCCGGACCTGCTGGTGCTGGACGAGCCCTTTAGAGGCCTCGACGATGAGCTGCGGGGGCGCATGGTCTCGCTCCTGTCCGCTTCTCTGGCGTCCGCTTCGCTGCTTCTGGTCACGCACAGCGAGGACGAAGCCCGGGCCCTCGGCTGCCGGATCCTGCGTTATCGGGACGGGCGCTTCGTCTGAGCGCTCCCCGATGCGATCGGAAAGCTTTGTAGCAACAGATCTGAAAACTATGCCGTGTGGGTCGGTTCTTCCGTTCCCGCACGGCTATTTTTCTGTCCGGAGAAGGCCCGTCCATCTTGCGTCGGAGCATATTTGCGGTTATAATGATTGTAATCACTCTTCAGAAAAGGGGCACCGGGATGGAAACCTTGATCGAACTCTACGATGAAAGGCCGCTGGAAAATGTTCTCGGCGTGGACATGTTCCATCCGAAACGGGTCGTATACATCTGCCCGGGCAGCGTTGCCTCCGATCTGAATCTCCAGAACAAGCTCCGCCTTTATTTCCGGCACCGCAGCCTGCATGTGGAACTCATCTTTTACCGTGCCGGCATGTTTGATGCCGAGGAAGTGCTGAAGGTGTTCCGGAAGGTTCTCTCCCTTTATCCCGACAGCGTCCTGGACATCACCGGCGGCACCGACGCGGTGCTGTTCGCCGCCGGCCTGCTCAGTGCCGAGAGTGCCATCCCGGTCATCACCTACAGCCGCAGGGAGAACAAGTTCTACAACATCCGCAATGCCCCCTTCTGCGACGACCTCCCCTGTGACGTCTGCTATACCGTAGAGGACTGCTTCCTGATGGCGGGAGGCTCCATGCGTCCCGGCCGCGTGGACAACAGCATTCTCTCCGATTATCTGGACGATATCGAGCCGTTCTTCCGGGTCTATCTGAAGCATCGCCGTCCGTGGACCAAAATCGTGACTTTTATCCAGCGTCTCTCCCCGGCGGATTCCGAGGGTCGCTTCTCTCTCTCGGTCTCCGGCGGATACACCGTGAAGGGGGAACGGGCTGCCCGGATCTCCGCGCCTGAGGACGCGCTGCGGGATCTCGAAGCGATCGGCTTTCTCTCGGAGCTGGAGATCGTTCCCGAAGAATCGGTTTCCTTCCGCTTCCGCGATGCACAGATCCGGACCTGGCTGCGGGATGTCGGCAGCGTCCTGGAGCTGTACATCTACAAGGCCTGTCTCGACACCGGCCTCTTTCAGGATGTCATCACCAGCGCGGTCGTGGACTGGGACGGCAGCGGCAGGCAGAACGCCGTCACCAACGAACTGGACGTCATGTGCACACGCGGCATCACGCCTGTCTTCATCAGCTGCAAGACCTGCGACGTGAAGACCGAGGCGCTGAACGAGCTCGCGATTCTCCGGGATCGCTTCGGAGGCAAAATTGCCAAAGCCGCCATTGTCACTGCCGAAAAGGGCGGTGCCGCCATGCGCAACCGCGCCTCTGAACTTGGGATCGACGTCTTTGATCTGGACGATCTGAACAATCTGCTCAACAATCGGACCGACAGGCGTCTTCGCAACCTGGTACGGGCCGCAAATTAAAGAAATCAAAACCGGAATTCTGACAGGAAAGGAGCGCTCAGGATGGATCTGGATACCCTCGGTTACTTTCTCTACATGGACAAGATGGAAAAACAGCAGCAGGCGGAACGGGAACGCGGCCTCTTCGATGAAGACGACGGCAGCGAGGACGAAGAAGACGACAACTGACCGTGCCGGTTATGAATCGCGTGAGCCTCCGCTCAGGGACGAAACAAAATAGTGAACCAGGAAAGGAGAACCGCAATGAAAAAAACGATTTGCCTCTTGATCATCCTCGTGATAGCCCTGTCTTTCGGAACGGCATCTGCTGAGGACAGCTGGAATCCCGATGTAGAATTCACGACAGTCGACACGGAAGGAAATGAATGGACCGACCGGGCTTTTGCCGATGCGAAGCTGACCATGGTCAATTTCTGGGCATACTGGTGCCCGCCCTGTGTGGGTGAGCTGCCGGATCTCCAGAAGCTCTCGGAGAACTATCCGGATCTTCAGATTCTCGGCGTATCCACGGAAGATTATGAAGAAGAAAACATCAAGACGATGAAGGAACTCGGGATCACGTATCCGACGCTGCGGATTCCGGAAAGCATCGAGGAAAAGATGGATTCCGGCTATATTCCCGAGACGATGTTTGTTGATTCCAACGGCCACATCATCGGCGACACGTTTGTCGGCAGCCAGACCTATGAAGAGTGGGCCGCGGTAATTGAAGACTATCTCGAGATAGTTCCCGCAGAGACCGCGGCAAAAGGCGCACCGGAAGCCTCTGAAGCAGACACCGCCGACAGCAGTGAAGCGAATTCTGACGAGGTCGCGGAAGGCTCCATCCCCTGCTATTCCGGAAAGGTGAGATACAGTGCCGGCGTCTGGTGGGTTCCGGTCTATATGCCGGAGACTTCCGTAACAAACTGCACGAGCTTCACCCTCTGTTTCCGCTATGATAATATCTCCGAATCGATGCTGGGAGAGCACAGAGTCTATGTCTCGCTGAGAGAAGACGCAAACGGCGCCTGGCAGGAGTTCGACCACATGAACATCCCGGAGCAGGGCGAAATCTACAGGGCAGAGATCAAGTTCAACAAACCCAGAACGGTCGGCGGTATCGCGCTCTATCCGATGAACCCGATCGACGGAAGCAGCATCTATGCCAGCGTCTGGATCGAGGATCCGGTTTACGGTTAATCAACTACCATTTCCGATCATATTGAAGTCGATGGAAAACCCCCGCTGTATCGGGGAAAAGCTCAGTCGGCAGCAGAAAGGAAAAGCAGACCCGGAAGGAGGGAGCCCTTTATGAACCCGATCAACGATGAAAAGGACAGTCGCATCATGGAAGAACAGGCCGCAACGATCCGCCTTCTTACCGATCTGACAAAGGCGGGAAGCTGGGTGATCGACTTTGCGCCGGACGGCTCTTTGGCATCTGTACACTGGGGCGACGGCTTCCGCAGGCTGATGGGTTATCATGACGAGAATGATTTCCCGAATGAAATGGAATCCTTTTTGCGGGGCATTTACCCGGAAGACAGGGATGCTTTTCTGGATGATATGACCGCCGGTCTATTTGATGAAAACACCATGAGCACAACGGGCTTTGATTTCCGCAACAAGAGAAGCGGAATGTATGATGTGCTCCTCACAAAGGCTTCAGGCAACG
>CAZMXF010000296.1:0-3815 GCA_964570015.1 uncultured Oscillospiraceae bacterium
GCGCACACGGCCTACGGCAGCGCCAAGTTTCTCAAACTGCGCGGGCGTCAGCGCTTGAGGCCCGTCGCTGAGCGCCATCGCCGGCTCGGGGTGCACCTCGACCATCAGCCCGTCCGCCCCGGCGGCGGCCGCTGCCAGCGCCATCGGGGGCACGAAGCGCGCGCAGCCCGTGGCATGGCTGGGGTCGACGATCACCGGCAGATGGGTCTTTTCTTTCAAAACGGGCACGGCCGAGAGGTCGAGGGTGTTGCGCGTCTCGGTCTCGAAGCTGCGGATGCCGCGCTCACAGAGAACGTTCTGCTCGCAGCCGCCCGCCATCAGATACTCGGCCGCCAGAAGCAGCTCCTTCACCGTTCCGGCGGGGCTGCGCTTGAGCAGCACCGGCTTGCCGGCGCCGCTGACAGCCTTGAGCAGTTCATAATTCTGCATGTTGCGCGCGCCGATCTGCAGCATGTCGATGGATTCAAACAGCGGCAGCTGCTCGGGGCTGAGGATCTCGCTGACCGTGGGCAGCCCGGCTGCCGCGCCCGCTTCCGCAAGCCAGGTCAGCGCCTGCGCGCCATAGTTGCCGGCTTATACAATTTTTCCTGATAAAACCTTAATGGAGATGGCAACTCTATTTCCTACCACGCCGGAGGCACTGGAAACCATATACGGCGTCGGTAAAACGAAAATGAGACAATATGGAGACATATTTCTTGGGGAGATCACGCAGTATATTGAAGAGAAAAAAGCTCAAGGAGAGTACGTTCCCAATTACTTCGCAGCGGCGGGTCAGAAACCAAGTGTCCTTAGTAATATTGAAGTTGTAGTTGCCCCAGTTGCACATGCTCCTATCTTCATTGAAAACTTTGCGGAGATCAGAGAAGAGCTAGATTCTTTTCTTGACTTCTACAGAAAAGCGGCTTATACACCGGAGAATCTGCGACAGGCACTTGCTGACCGTGCAAGTTTGAACAAACTAAAAAAGGCACTTCAGGTAAAAAACAAAGAAATCAAGGATATCTGCCTAGAACCATACAAGTCTGTACAAATCCAGTTCAAGGACCTGATTGCCCTGATCGATGCTCCGCTTAAAAGCATTGACGATTTTACATCGGAGATGAAACAGGTGCAGAAAGATGAAAAGAGTGCAGAGATCAAGATGTTCTTCGACGAGAATGCGACATCACTTGGCTCAGTAGCGAATGAGATCTTTTCAAAACCATGGTTCTACGATAGCCGATGGGAAAACAAGTCTTATAAGGATTATTTGTGGAAGCAGGAGATTCGAGAAAAAATAGCGAATGCCGCTGCCTCCATCCGAAGAATACAGAATGGCACTGGACAACATGCTGCTGCTGTCGTGGCGAAATACGTTGAGACAGGGAGCTTGATTGAGGCTGGAGCTTTCTTTCGAAAACTGAAGGAATTCGTTTCTGAGGCAGAATCAAATCAACCTGAGCATTTGCCTGATGATAAAGCTCGCCTGACGGCGTGGACAAAGACTACAACGCCTTTGCAGAACGACGGACAATCTGCACTATTGTCAGACAGAAGTGAAACTGGCAGGGAGCCAATGGCTGATTATATGATTAAGATCAAAGCAAGCGATTCTCAGTTTCAGGCATTGATGCAATTCATGGAATCAAACGGTATTGAATACGCTGTTGTGATGAAGAGCGGTGAACGGTGATTACCAATGATGAGATAGAATTGTGCCAGCGCCGGAAGTCAACGAGGATGAGCTGCTCAGCAGTCTAGCCTTTTATGGTGTTAACAGCATTGGTTCGCGGAATGCTGGATTCGGAGAGAAAGCCAAGTTTGCGCGAATGTGTTCCCAAGCTTTCATGGAGAAGAGCTTTGTAGACTCCAGAAAGAAGCAGTTGTTGTTTCGATGAATTTAGCTGACTGATTTACCTTTAAGCGTGGGGGCGGAGGTTCGAATCCCCTCATGGGTGCCATAAACAGAAAGGGAAGCCGGAAACGGCTTCCCAATTTTCATGTCTTTTCCTATATGTCATTGAATCAGGAAAAAGAATAGGCTGAGCGGTGGAAGATAATCCTTAGAAAGAGAAGGTTCGGTTCAAGCCCGGAGATCACTTCAGATACGGATACCGGCTTGAGCAAATGCGATAAATGCTTGTATAGCCATTCACAAAAAGAGAGTAAATCAGAAATGAGCAGAGCCCTTTCAGACCCTGGTCATTTTTTTCGCAGCCTGCGGAACAGTCGGACGATCGTCCGCTCCGCGGCGGTTTCCAGGCGGCTTCCCAGATCATATAGTTTTCGGAGAGTTGTTTTTTGATTTGCGGATGATTCCTTTGCCATTTCTTGTCCCCTTATATTATGTTTTGACCCTTTGTCCTCGGATTCAGCCGGTTAGGCGTGTCGATCTTTTTCGGCTGTTTTCCTGCGGCTGCCCATGTCAGGAGCGCTTTTCAAAGATCATGTTCAGGTTCCCATCCTGAATGCGCAACTGCCCGTCCAAATAGAAGAAGGGAATTGCTTTTCCTTCCGAGAAGACCAGCATCCGGCCTGCATCCAGATCCAGCGCAATTGCCTGATCAAAGATCCCGAGAAGAGCGCTCCCGTCTTCCTTCAGTTCCAGAATCATCGGCACACCCAGCTGTCGCAGCCGGAGAAGCAGTCCGTCAGAGAATTCGTCATTTTCCGTACGGATCGACACAAGATCATAGTATCCGGGAAGTTCCGTCCCTGTTTTTGTATAGAACAGCGAGAGCGGAATCTGTGTGGGGGGAGGGGAAGGCGGCTCCTGCGGTGTGGGAGACGGTGTCGGGATCAGCTCCTCTTCACGGAGATTTCCCTGAGGGAAGAATTGCTGCATAAACTGTTCTCCCTTTGGCGTGTATGGGAAGAGCAGCGTCAGTGCAATCAGCTGAAAGAAGAGCAGATAAAGCATCGTACGGTTCTTCATCTTCTCACCATATGGAAGACAGGTCTTCCAGATAGATCAGATCGGCGAGGCGTACCGGCTGACTTGGAAAGCCGATTTCCTGATCGTGATACCAGATATGGGTCGAACTGCCGCCGTCCAGGTTGTAGGCGCACCGGCAGCCCAGCGAAGCAAAAAAAGCGGAGAGTTCCTCCAGGGATACGCCGGGCAGACCGTCCTGATACCCGGAGACACTGAGCAGACAGTAATGCCCCGGCGCATAGTATCCGATGGCCGTACGTGGGTGCTCCCTGGTCAGATATTCAATGGTGAGATCGGAAAAATCGGTGATTGCGCTTCCGTCAGATGCCAGAAGCATGGGGCCGAAGGACCAGGCCTGCCATGCGCCGTGGAGTGCTTCGTTAACCTCCTCCTGAGAGGACAGTTCCCAGCCGCGGAAACAACGCATACTCCCGTCCTCATAGAGTACGCAAAGATCATAGCCGCTGACACAGCTGTTGAGTATGGTACCGTTGCGGATGGCGGTGACACCCTGTTTCGTGTAGAAATCTCCGTTGACGGCGAAAGCGGCGTTCACAGCCCTGCCGGCGTCCCGGATCTCGGAAGGTTCATTCCCCGGAATCGACGGGTCATCCGCATACCAGGCGCGGAGACTGTGTACATCCGGCACATAGAGATCCGCAAGAATATACGGGCAGGGGAGAGCCCCGTCGGTTTCGTCGTGCTGTTCCAGAAAGATGACGGCGTTCGATGCGAGATACATGCTGTCGTCAAAACGGGATTCCGCCTGTGTCAGCGATGCATACCACGGAAACTGACTGCTTCTCACGGCATCGAGATCGGCCGGGGTGCTTTGCGTCAGCGCCCCGGTCAGAGCAAGCAGTGCCAGTACTCTGCGCAGCATCTGAGCGGTAAATTC
>CAZMXF010000297.1:0-3795 GCA_964570015.1 uncultured Oscillospiraceae bacterium
TGTCGAGGATGGTCATGCCGGACCAGACGCAGTCGCACTCCATGGAGTCGAGCTGGACCAGCTTCTCGTCCCAGTTCACACCGAAGATTTCCAGCTTCCAGCCGAGCAGGTCGCAGACAGCCTGGCAGACTTCCACGTCAAAGCCGGTGTAGTTTCCGTCGTCTCCGAGATAGCTGAACGGGGGATACTCCGGGTCAATACCCATAATAAAGCTTGTTCTGTCGGCAACGGGATCTTTGTCTGCGGCAAAAGCAGTAACGCCCAGCGCCAGCAGAATCGTAAGAGCAAGTGCGATAGAAAGAATCTTTTTCATGTCTGTTCTCCTTCAGGTGGATTTTTACTTTGCTATAATACCACATTAGTGAAATAAAGCAAGACTTTTTTTCTGAATGGAAAGGAATTCTCCTGACCGGGCTTTCATGTCCGTCGGGAGAATTCTTTCATTCTTATAATGGATTGTTTTTACGTCTTGTATCTTAGCATTCTCTGGAACAGGCGTTTTATCGGAAGCTCTTTACCCAGTTGAGCAGCGAATCTCGCCAGACGTTTGCGGCTACATCGCGGCGCATCTGGTCGGTTACAGGACCGTTGTGGGCAAGCCTCTGCAAGATCGCAGCCTGCAGCTCTTCCACGGCCATCTGCTCATAGGGTTTGCTGAGATCAAGAGGAAGGTCCGGTTGTATCTGTGCAGACGGGTTTTCAGCCGCTGTATCTGCATACCGTTCCTTGCCCGGAACTGCCGCAGGTACTGTTTCCTTTCCCGTCTTCGTCTCCGGTTTCTGCTCCGTCACTGTAGTCCGGATCGGCTCGAACTGAGCCCTGCTCCGATTCTCTGGGATCAGGATCTCACCGTCACAGGCGCGGAGATGCAGGCTCAATCTGCCGTTCTCGGCTTGTATCCGCTCACCGTGCAGCGCTCCGCGGTAACATCCGTCTGCACAAGGGATCGAAACTTCCGCGTCACATCCGTCATTGTTCACCGCCACAAGCACGTCTCCCCTGCGGAAGGCATACTGTTTTGTGGTCAGCACCAGCTGCTGATAGTCCCCCCAGGCCAGTGCCTTTTCCTCCCGGTAGATCTGTCCCAGCGCACGGATAACCTCCAGGCGTGGGTTCTCACCGCTGCACAGCTCGCTCAGATTCAGCCGCGGCCGGATCTCATCGTCGGATCCGCCGCGGGTCTTTCTTCCCTCGATGCCGAATTCCGAACCGTAATACACCGACGGGACCCCCGGCAGGCAGAATAGCAGGACGTGCACCGGAAGCCAGTGCCGCTTGTCATTCAGCTTGGTGTGGATGCGCTCCACGTCGTGGTTGTCCACAAAGCTGTAGAGCGTCCGGCAGTCGATACCGTTCTGCATGAAGCGGTTCAGTGTATGTGCGATCTCGAAATAGTTGTGGTCGTTGTGGCCGCTGAAGAGCGCCTTGTGCAGGGCATAATCCGTCACCGCGTGCAGCATCCCGGGGTTCACCCAGCGCTGGTATTCTCCGTGGATCACCTCTCCCATCAGCCAGAATTCCGGCTTGACGGTGTTTGCCAGGCCCCGCAGCGCCCGCATGAAGTCAAAGTCCAGCACGTCGGCGGTGTCCAGGCGCAGCCCGTCGATGTCGAACTCTGACACCCAGTACCGCACCGTCTCCAGATGGTAGTTCACCACCTCGGGATTGCGGAGGTTGAACTTTGCCAGCAGGTTATACCCGCCCCAGTTGTCATAGGAGAAGCCGTCGTTATACTCGTTGTTGTTCCAGAAGTTGACGCTGCAGTACCAGTCTTGATAAGCCGACTGCTCTCTCCGCTCCTTCAGGTCGCGGAAAGCGAAGAAGTCGCGTCCGCTGTGGTTAAACACGGCATCCAGTACCACCCGGATTCCATGGTCATGGCAGTGCCGGACAAAGTCCTTCAGGTCCCCATTGCTGCCGAGACGCCGATCCAGACGACGGTAGTCCGTGGTGTCATAGCCGTGGCTCCCGGATTCAAAGAGCGGCCCGATGTACAGGCCCGTAACGCCGAGCTGTTCCAGGTGCTCCACCCAAGGCCACAGCTCCCGGAGCCGGTGTTCCTCTTCACCATAGGAATTGGTCTTCGGTGCTCCGCAGAGCCCCAGCGGATAGATGTGATAAAAGAACGCTTCGTCATACCATGCCATATCGGTTCTCCAGTTTTCTTCATGAAAATTGGCTTTATTTTACAGGTAAAGCCCGCTGTTCGCAAGTACATTTTCGTTTTTCGTCCGATGGCAAAAGTTTTCCGTGACAGGCGGGGCATAAGGTGATATACTGCGCAAGAATTTGAACCTATCGGAGGTTTTCATCCCATGTCATACAGCACCGATCACTATCAGGCCGTTCTCGACCGCATCGTCAGTGCGGAGCGGGAAGGCGCCGCTCTCATTCTGCAGGCGCATGAAATTCTGGCGGAAGCCAAGACCGACCGCCGAAACGTCGTCACGGAATATGACCGCCGCGTGCAGGAGCTCCTGATGACCCGTCTGCGTGAGGCGCTGCCGGATGCCCGCTTCTTCTGTGAGGAGATGAACGAGCAGGATGATCTGGACGCCGGACAGCTCTTTATCATTGACCCCATCGACGGGACCATGAACTTTGTCCACGGCTTTCACCACAGCTGCATTTCGGTTGCCTATGCCGAGCGCGGCGTGGTCCGTGCCGGTGCCATCTACAACCCCTATGTCGACGAGATGTTCACGGCCATCGCCGGCCAGGGTGCCCGGCTGAACGGGCGTCCGATTCACGCGGCGGAGGCCGGCCTGAGCGAGAGCCTCGTCTGCTTCGGCAGTTCCCCGTATGCGCCGGAGCTGGCAGACAGGACCTTTGCGCTGACAAAGGCGCTCTTTCTTGCGGGTCTCGATGTCCGCCGTGAAGCCTCCGCAGCGCTGGATCTCTGCAGTGTCGCGGCCGGCAGAGCAGGGCTGTATTTTGAGCTGCAGCTCAGCCTCTGGGACTATGCTGCCGGAGTCCTGATTGCGGAAGAAGCCGGCGGTCAGTGCTGTACAATCGACGGCGGCTGCTTCCCCTCTAACGGAAGCAAGACCTCCCTGCTGGCGGGCTCCCCCGCGGCGGTGACCGATTTCTTCCGCCTGATGAAGTAACGGCAGCGGTTCCGAAGCTGTATTGAACGGCCGGGCAGGAGTGCACCGTTTCCTGGTGTTCTCCCGCCCGGCCGTTCTGTTTGTTTTTCTTTGTTCGGGTTACTCTTTACCAGCCCGGATCCGCTTACCCGCTGATGAACAGCGTGTCGTCACCGGCGTGTCCGGTCTCATCCTCCCACACCAGCTCATTGGTGCTGTTGAGCCGGAACACCCCCGTACCGCCGGTGTAATTTACCGTTTCGGTATCGCCGCCGTTGTCGTCCAGGACGATGGTGGTCATGCTCCCGTCCTCATAGCGAATGGCATTGCAGGCGGCAGGTTTCGCCGTCATTCTCCAGCAGCATGACTCCGTCGCGCCGGCGGACCAGCCGATTTCCACCTCGTAGGTGTCGGGTGCTTCGCCCTTGGTGATGGTGATCACACCGCGGCCCGCGATTTTCTCTGACCAGGTACCAACCAGGTCGTCCGGCCGGAAGCCCAGTGCGCGCATCTCCTCGTCAATCGCCAGTGTATCATACCACTCGCTCATCACCTCGCTGGCCTTGACTGCCTCATCGTCGAAGACCGCCCTGTATAGTAACTCATAGTCTTCTCCCCAGACCCAGCGGATGTAGTTTTCCTTTCCTTCCATTCGGAAAAAGTCAAAACGGCATCCGATCTCCGGGAAATTCAGCACGACGTACTCTCC
>CAZMXF010000298.1:0-3793 GCA_964570015.1 uncultured Oscillospiraceae bacterium
TACGGCCTGACGGCGCTGTTCGGCGGACCGGGACTCTGGAGTGCGTGGCCGGTGGCGGAGCTGATCAGTATTCTGGTTACCCTGTATGCCCTGAAAAAGTATCAGAGCACCTATCAGTACTGAATAATAAATACATATAAAACCAATTGACAGCCAGGCAGAACAATAAAGGAGGAAAACACAATGCTGAATATCGTGAAAAAACAGGATGGCGACACCCTGACCGTAAAACTGGACGGTCGGCTGGACACCAACACGGCACCCGATTTCCAGACCGAAATGGAGCCGCTGCTGAACGACATTTCCAAGCTGGTGCTGGACTTTGAAAAACTTGATTATATCTCATCGGCGGGACTGCGTGTTCTGCTCACCTTTGAGCAGGAGATGGAGGAGCAGGAGAAGACACTGGAAGTTACCCATGTCAACGACATCATCCATGATGTGTTCGACGTGACGGGATTTCTGGATATCCTGACGATCGTCTGATCTTTTCATCTCCGGCAGAACCCTGCAGGGAGGAGACTGCACATGAAAAAGCTGACGATGGGGGCAGAGCGGGAGAACATCCCCAGGGTCATCGATTTCGTTGACCGGGAGCTGGATGAACTGGGCTGCTCCCTGAAAACAAAAATGCAGATCAACATCGCCATTGACGAATTGTACAGCAATATCGCCGCTTATGCATACGACGAAGAGAGCGGGGAGGTTGCTGTCGTAATTGAGGACAAGAGCAGTCCCCGTGCTGTGAGTATCTCCTTTCGGGATAAAGGCAGACCTTTTAATCCGCTGGAGCGCAAAGATCCGGATGTTACTCTCTCGGCCAGAGAACGCAAAATCGGCGGGCTTGGCATCTATATGGTCAAGAAGAGCATGGATGACGTCCGATACGAATACAGGGATGGGGAAAACATTCTGACCATCCGGAAAACACTGTAGGATTATGGGAAAGATGAATGAAAATCCGGGTATGAAACGGCAGCCACGTAGACGGAGCATGCAGCTGAAACTGAATGCGCTGGTAATCGGAAACATTCTTGCCGTTGCACTTGGGCTGATGGCCATCAGCTATTATGTTTTCTGCCAGCGGGTAGACGACAAGTATTATTCTTCGCTCGATCGGGCTGCGGTGGCATGCGCAAACAATATCGCCCCGGAGGTGATCAAATTCTTTTGGGATTCGGTCAATACGGATGAATTTCGTGAAGTCCGGGACCGTGCGGAAAAAGCCGATAACGAGCAAATCATCAAAGACTGGCTGGAGAGCAAGCCGGGCTGGGATTATACCTATTATTATGAAGAACAGGGTTTCCTGGATGGGGATGAGTTCCAGAGCGACGAAGAGGAGACAGCCACCTTTGACGAAGAGTGGACTCTGATGTACGACTATGAGCAGCTGAAGCTTGCGTTGATGGCCATTGAAGAATACTTCGATGTGGACAGCGCGTATTATCAGGTCGATGTAGACGGTGTGGCGTATAACATCGCAGATCCCAGGGAATCGCTTTTCTATATCGGAACAGCAGAGGAGCAGATCGAAGAGTTTTCGGATTACCCGGACAATTCAGAAATTCCTCCTGTCATCTATCACTCGGAGTTCGGCTGGCTCTGTTCGGTGATTAAGCCGATCCTTGATCCGGAGACCGGAGAAGCTATTGCCATAGCCGGTGTGGATGTCAATATGACGGATATCCTGGGAGAGCGGTATATGTTCCTGCGGCAAAGTCTCATCTTTGTTTCCATCCTGCTGGTAGTCGCAATCGTTTCCGGTGTCACCCTGCTCCGGCGTACCGCGATCCGGCCTCTGCAGCAGCTGGCCAATGCGGCCACAGAGTTTGCCAATGAGGACAGAGCCTTTACGAAAGACGATGTTATCCAATTGGATATCCGATCCAATGATGAAGTCAGCGATCTGTATTATGAAATTCAATCCATGGAAAACCGTATCGTGGATTATACAGATCATCTGACCCAGGTCACCGCTGAAAAGGAGCGTGTCAGCACCGAACTGCGCACAGCTTCCCAGATCCAGGAATCCATGCTGCCGCATATTTTCCCGGCATTTCCCGACAGGGACGATTTTGATCTCTATGCGAGCATGACGCCGGCGAAAGAAGTGGGAGGAGATTTCTATGATTTCTTCCTGATCGATGAAAACCACCTGGCTCTTCTGATTGCGGATGTCTCAGATAAGGGAGTGCCTGCGGCGCTGTTCATGATGTCGGCAAAAATCCTCATCAACTATCGTGCACAGCAGGGCGGCAGCCCAAGTGAGATCCTGAACGCGGTGAATGCCCAAATCTGCAAAAACAACAAGTCCAAGATGTTTGTCACCGTGTGGCTGGGAATCCTGGACCTGACGACAGGAATCCTGACCTGTACCAATGCCGGACACGAGTATCCTTTCGTCCGGGGGCAGGACGGTGTGTTCCGGATATTTAAGGACACGCATGGACTGGTGCTCGGCGCACTGGCAAGAGCCCGATACAAAGACTATGAGATCCGAATGATGCCGGACGATGCGATCTTTGTCTATACCGACGGAGTTCCGGAAGCGAACAACGCGTCCGGTGAGTTCTATGGGATGGAACGGATGGAAGAGGCTCTGAATAAGGTGGCGGACCGTGATCCGGAAGGAATCCTGCAGGGTGTCAAGGAGAATGTGGATGCCTTTACGGGGGAGGCCATGCAGTTTGACGATCTGACCATGCTCTGCCTTGTCTATAAGGGCAAAGCATGTGAAGGAGAAAAACAGGAGGCCTGAGATGAAAAAACAGGGGATCAAGCTGCTGGGGATCCTGCTTGCCGCGATCCTGCTGAGCAGCAGTGTATATGCTTCTGCCGAACCGCCCGCTGACCGGATTACCGGCCCGGGACTGCCCATCGGAGTATCCCCGGCTGCAACACCCGAAAACCTGGAAACAGACACCTGGGCACAGGCCTTTTCGGTCGGGATGATGTGCTGGAACTCCTATACGGACCAGATTCATCTATGGGAACCGTATTTTGCCTGGGAAGCGACCGGCTGGTATGCGGCCCTGCTGCACAGAGTGGATGGTACCGACATCCTTCCGCAGAACACAGTGGACGACTATCAGCGTTCCATCGGAGTGGAGGAACCTATCGGAGACCCGAACGTCTGGCTCGGAGACGGCGGACCGAAGGTACTGCACAGTGCCGACGGAAGCCTGAACTATGACTTTGCTTTTCATAAACAGCGCCTTGACGAGCTGCTGGGCGTGGAGCTGGAGTTTTCGACCCAGGCGGGACCCGGCCTGACAGAGACCGTGACGGTGATTCAGCATTTCGGCTTGCTGGCCGCAGCCAGCCGATCCATCGTGCTTTCATTCGAGGAAAACAGAGACACAGCCGGTGCCTTCCGATATCGGGTCTCGGACCTGAACATCCTCGAAGATGTGCCGGAGCTGGACCCGGGACTTACTTTTGACTGGGATCTACTGACGGAGCAGAACCGTCTGAGCACTGTCCTTTCCATGTATCCGGGGATCCGGGTTTACAGCAGAATGTACAATCCCGATGATTCGACATGGCTCTTCCTGCACGGAAAAGACCCGGTGATGATTACGGATTCCTACGGGACTGTAACGGGACAGTTCCGAAACTGCTATTTTGAGCTGGGGGAGAGCACGGACGGAAAGGTGCGCCCGCAGGTCAGCAGCTGCAGCGAAGATGCGGTGATCCTGCAGAACCTCGAAAATTTTGTTCTGGGCTATTTTGACAGGCCGGCTGTAATGAAGCTGGATCGGATCGAAGGAGACCTGATCTGGGCGGATGC
>CAZMXF010000299.1:0-3787 GCA_964570015.1 uncultured Oscillospiraceae bacterium
CGCAGCGCAAAGTCATAGCAGATGTTCAGATCTTTCAGCTTGGTGAGACCGGAGAGCGGAGAGAGGTCACTCGCGGCGGAGGTCTGATACTCCAGGTAGTTCAGGTTCTTGCAGCCGGCGAGAGGGGAGATGTCCTTGATGGCGGTCATCGCGATGATGAGCACTTCGAGATCGGGCATGTTCCGGATGAAGGAGATATCCGTCATCAGGTAGTTGTGGCCCATGTCCAGATACTTGACCTTATTGCAGTAGAACAGCCCGGCGATGGATTCCGGTGTGTTCAGGTCACCCCCGCGGTCCGGGTTGGAAATCATCAGGCGCTCCACGTCGGTGCGGGTGCTGTAGTCCGCTCCGATCCAGACACGCCAGACGACGTTCACATTGGGGAAGCGGTCCCGAATGGCGGCCATACTCTCGTTGGAGACGCCGCAGCTGTCCATGTCGAGGACCTTGAGGTTCGGCATGCAGGAGGCGATCTGTTCGGCAAGCTCGCCCTCATCCTCGAAGACCAGATGATTCAGATTCAGAATCTGATCAGAGAGCTGGAAAGGAAAGCCCCGAAGGCTGAATGTGTAATTCAGGGTCGCCTGAGGAAGGCCATTCTCCAGAGCACGCACCTGTTCCCAGGAAATCACGGGGTCTTCTGCGTTGGCAGAGCCAAGCTCCAGCGTCTTAAGCGAAGTAAGCGCCGGAAGAACCGAGATCAGCCGGTCGACATCTTCGGCTGTCGCCTGGGAGAGATCCAAGGAGGTCATGGAGGCGGAAATCTTCTGATCTCCGATCGAGAAGTTCAGGTCATAAGTCGGGGTGGGGGTAGGCGTCGGAGTCGGGACCGGAGTGGGTTCCGGTGTCGGGGCAATCTCAACAGAGGCTGGCACCAGTGTGGACACAGGCTCCTGCACAGAGGCCGGAGCAGAGAACAACTTTCCGCAGCCGGTCAGTACCAGAACGGAGAGAAGCACAGCAAGACAGGAGAGACGGAACGAATAGGATTTCATAGGCAATCTCCAACAGATGAAGGAAGTAACGTAGGGATCAATAAAGCGGATCGTTCTGGGGAAGCGAATAGGCCGCCTCACCGAGATCGTACTGGAACTGCTCACGCAGGAGTGCGTAGCGGGGCATGTAGTCATAATTGAAGTAACCGTACTTCATGTAGAAGTCCCACTTGGAGTTGTCCACGTGCTCATCGAAGCGCCAGGTACCCTGAGAGGGGTCGCCGGCAATGACGTTGACCTTTTGGTTGTCGACAAAGTCATCATTCGGATCCGGCGGAAGTTCATGTAGCAGCTCTTTCATATACGCAATCTGCTCGGCAGGGATGCCGGGGGCCGTCATGGAGCCGATCCAGAGACGCTCCAGCCCGTCGAGGCCGTAAAGCGGTGTGATGTCGGTAACGCGCGGACGGTTCATGTCATCGCCGTTGTTGACGTCGGACTTGGCAGTGCGGCCGATGTTGAGGTGACGCAGACTGGTCAGGTTGGCAAGCGGAGTCAGGTCAGTAACGTTGGTGGAGTTGATCTCCAGGTACTCAAGCTTGTGGCAGTCGGCCAGAGGAGAGATATCACTGATGTCGTTGATGGCGAGGATCAGAACTTCGAGGTCCGGCATGCTGCGGGCGAAGGAAACGTCCGTGAGAGCATTGTTGTGACCGAGGTCCAGATACTTCACTTTTGTGCAATATTGAAGCTTTGCTGCTTCCTGGTTGGTCACTGTTCCGCCGCGGGCAGTAGATGATGCGAGGATACGCTCAACATCTGTGCGGACACTGTAACCGGCGAACCAGATACGCCAGATTACATTGACATTCGGATTCTCGTCACGGATTACGGCCATGTTCTCATTGGAGACATCGGTGGTGTCCATGTCGAGGGTCTGCAACCGGGTCATATACGGCAGAACCTTGCGTACCTCGGCTCCCTGATCGTTCATCCGAATGTGGCTGAAGCTGAGGTAGTCCGTGGAAAGATTGGTGTCGACGCCCCAAATGCTGAAGTTATAATCCAGCGCGGCCTTCGGTGCGGCGTCATGGATGGCGGCAATGCTGTCCCAGCCGAGACCGTTGCCTTCGGAGCCGAGGTGAATCGTCTGGATGTTACTCATGCTGCGTAGAACCGAAGCGGCTTCGCCGACCTGATCAGCGGACATGCTGGAGAGGTCTACCTCGGTATCGGAGAGGCTGACCTCGCGGCCGAGCAGAGACAGCGCGTAGTGGATGGAGGCATTCGGGCAGGCAACGGAAAGCGCCGAGAGCGTATCGGAGGGGATCGTGGCACCGCCCTGCGCCACACCCAGATCGATGGTCTGAAGATTCGGAAGGTACTTCAGAAGCGCCGCCGTCTGCGGAAGCAGAGAAGGATCCATCGAGGCGAGATACACCGAGGTCGAATCGTTCGGGAGTGTCTGACCATCCGGCAGAGTCACGGTGTAACGCACATTGACATTGGGATGGGTCGTAGCCCAGGAGAGGATCTCCTCATAGCAGTTGCTGCCGGAAAAGTCGGCCGTCCGTAGCGCGGGGAAGGAATCGAGCAGCGCAAAGTCAGAGGTGTTCACGACCGCAGTCAGAGTGTCAATGTCTTTCTGATAAACACCGGAGGAAAGCGCAACGGAATTCTCATCCTTCAGCTGTACTGCGGGTACGGAAACCGGAACCGGAGCAGCTGATACGGCGCCCGTGGAGTTTCTAAGACTGTTGTTGAACAGCGTCATGATGCAGGAGTGGCAGCAGAGTACCAGCGCCAGCAGATAGACGAGCAACACAATGCACTTGAAAACATGCAAAACTTTTCTCATGATTTTCAGCCTCTCATCAAAATCACAGCGTCTGCGATCGCGGAGAAATACCGCTTCAGACGACTTATAGATAATTATAAAAAGTATAACACTACAGATGCTTCTTTGCAAGAAAATAAGTCGTGAACAGGGAACCTGGAGTCTCTGAAATGAAAAAGATTCAAAAAACCTCTTGACAAAATAGCATAATCGTATTATTGTATTAAGCGCTTAAGACAATAATACAGAAGGAGGGATCCGATGGACTGGAAATTTCGCAGTGACCTGCCGATTTATTCCCAGCTGGTGGAGCAGATCAAGCTTGGGATTGTCTCGGCCAAGCTGCTTCCCGGGGAGCGACTGATGTCTGTGCGGGATATGGCCACAGAGGCCGGTGTGAATCCGAACACCATGCAGCGTGCGCTGCAGGAATTGGAACGGGACGGCATGGTCTACTCCCAGCGTACGGCAGGGCGCTTTGTGACGGAGAATATGCAGGTAATCGAGCGGGAAAAGAAGAAGTTTGCGGAAGAACAGATCCGCAGCTTTCTCGAAGCTATGAAGAAGCTCGGATATCAGTGGGAGGAGATCCTCGCGCTGTTGAAGGAGAAGGAGGAAGAGGAAGAGAATGGCGATTCTTGAATGCAAGGACCTGTCCAAGCGATTCGGCAGCGTACAGGCGCTGGACACGGTCAATCTGAAGATCGAGCCGGGACGGGTGATCGGGCTGCTGGGACCGAACGGTAGCGGAAAAACGACCCTGCTGAAACTGGCAAACGGACTGCTGACACCGACGGGAGGAGAGATCCTCATCGAAGGCGTTGCCCCGGGGAGCATGACCCACGGTGCGGTCAGTTATCTCCCCGATAAGCCGTATCTTGCGGAGTGGATGAAGGTACGGCAGCTGTTGGATTTCTTTGAGGATTTCTATGCGGACTTCGACCGAGACAAGGCGACGGAGATGCTGCTGCGGCTGAATATCGACGAGAACATGCGGATCAAGGAGATGTCC
>CAZMXF010000300.1:0-274 GCA_964570015.1 uncultured Oscillospiraceae bacterium
TAGGCCAGGCCGTTGAAGGGCAGGCCGACTTCCTTGGACTCAGCCAGCATTTCCTTTGCCAGGTCGCTCTCGACAAATTTCCAGTAATGATCCTCGCTGGTGAAAACATAGGGCAGGGTCAGGAAGACGCTCTTCACAGCGCCGTACTGGTTCAGTGCGAAAGCGGAGATGCGGACGATGTCAACAGAAGTATCGCCGCCCAGGATGTTCGCGAGAACAGCTGATTGTAAACTATATCGTAAAGACGGTTATGCTGGCACTGGATGCGCTTGAA
>CAZMXF010000300.1:284-3772 GCA_964570015.1 uncultured Oscillospiraceae bacterium
AGAGCTCTTCCAGCTTTTCTTTGAACGCAAGAGCCACGTCACCAACGACTGTGCCCTCAATGGGGTTGACTTCCGCATAGGTCAGGGTGATGGGCTCTGCGGAAGCAGACACTGCGCAGACTGCAAAAATCATGCACAGAGTCATCAGAAGTGCGAGAGTTTTTTTCATTTCGTTTTCCTCCTTTAAAATTTGGGTCTCTGCATATTTTTATCCATTTCTTCTGAAATGAAACAGATACAAGAGTAGTTCAATTTGGAAAACCAAATTCACATTTTTATTCTTTTATGTTATTATACTGAAAGACTTTCTTTTTGTCCATACTCGCTTTCCGATTGTTCGAACATCTGTAAATCTTTGCAGAATATTAGCACTTCACGGAGGTACTGTTATGTCCGCTGTGCAGCAGGAAGGACTCTTATTCCCATCCATGATCGATCAGAAGGATTTCCTTCGGTTTGCTCTCTTCGACACGTTCCGTATCAAAAAACGCTGGAAGACTCCGGTGCTCTTCGCCTGCATCATGTCCGCTTCCGCTGTGGTCTGCTTTGCCCTGCGGCAGAGCCGGGAGCAGGCTTCCCTGCTGGGAGGTGTTCTGCTTGGGATCGGTCTGATCCTGCCGATTGTCTGGTATTTGCTCTTTCTCTCCTCGATCAGAAACGAGGCACGAAAGCTCGGCCTGTCCAAAGTGAAAGCTGCGTACAGCCTCCTGCTCCGTGATGACGGTGTTACTGTCATGCGGGAAAACGAAAAGGCCGGATACGCCTGGAAAAACATCCATATGGCTTGGCGTGTCAGAGGATGTATCTATCTCTACGTTTTGCCGACTCGGGCCTTCCTGATGCCGAAGCTGGATGAGTCCGACGAAGCCTGGGAAATCATCTGCATGCACCTGCCCGAATCAAAGCGGAAAGACCTGCGGTGATTCACATCACCGCGCTGGATTAAATATTGTTGTTATACAGCTGATATTCTAATATATCAGCTGTTTTTTTACAAGTTGGCATTCTGCTGAAATTCTGCTTCCGTTTTTGTGCAGATCATACAATTCACATCTTTGACGCTTTTGGACAGAAAAGATGCCCTGCCGCCAACGGATGGGCGCAGGGCGTCTCCTGGCCTCGGAATCAGGATCTGTTCCATACTGGTTTTAGTTTACATAATACTCATACCACATCTGGAACAGAAGGAAGGTCCAGACCTCCCGGGCATAATCCGTCGTGCGGGACCCCTCATAGGCTTTCTGCATTTTCTTTACCTGTGTCGTGTCGAACAGGTCCTGCTTTCGCAGATAATCGTCGGAGAAGTATCGTTGGATCAGATCGTCATACTCTTCCCGCATCCACCGGGCAAACGGGATCCGAAATCCCATCTTTCTCCGGCCGACCAGCTGCTCAGGGACTTCACGATAGAGCAGCTCCTTCAGTATCCGTTTTCTGTTTCCATCCTTCAGTTTGAATTCCACCGGGAGTCTCAGCGCCAGTTCGACGATCCTGTAATCGAGCAGCGGAGCTCTCGTCTCAAGAGAAACCGCCATCGAGGCCCGGTCGACCTTCGTCAGCACATCGTCGGGCAGGTAGCTTGTAAGATCATGCAGCATCGCCTTCTCGTGCAGCGTATGTCCCAGAGGCATTGCCTTGCGGAACACATCCGGCTCTGCCTTTCCCCCCGCGATGTCTCTATACCGGTCCCAGTAAGTGCAGAGATCCGCGTCGATGATCTCTTCGTCGCTCGTCAGATGGAACAGCTTGACCCACGTCCTCTTGTTGGCCCTCTCTCCCGCTTCACGCAGAGGGAGCAGATGCTCTGCCGCATTCAGGCATCTGCTGAGGGGCTTCAGCTTTCGGAGTGCTTCAAAATGCTTATAGGTGTTGTATCCGCAGAAGAGCTCATCCCCTGCGTCTCCGGAGAGGGCTACCGTTACGTGCTCCCTTGCCATGGCGCTCACCAGCAGCGTCGCGATCTGAGAGGGATCCGCCATCGGCTCATCAAACCACCCGGGAAGCTTCCCCAGCAGCTTTTTCCCTTCTTCCACGGAAAGGGTCTTGGTCTCGTGCTCCGTTCCGAGATAGCGGGCTACCTCTTCCGCCGCCTGCGCTTCGTCGAACTCCGGTTCCCGGAAGCCGACAGTAAAGGTCTTTACGGGCGTCACAGAGAGCTTCTGCATTTTCGCGACGATCAGACTGGAATCCACTCCGTTGCTCAGGAAGGCCCCCAGCGGCACATCGCTGATCATCCGGAGCCGGACCGCATTCTCAAGCAGCGCATTCAATTCTTCCGCCGCTTCTTCAAAGCTCCCGGTAAACGGCGTCTGCCGAAGCATGACATTCTGTACGGACCAGTACCGCCGCTTCTCCGTCCCCCGGGTCGTCCACTTCAGGATCTCACCCGGGAGCAGCTTATACGTGTTCCGGAAGATGCTCTGTCTTCCCGGGATATACTCCGCCGCAAGGTACATGGTCAGTGCGTCCCGGTCGATCTCTTTCCGGAATCCCGGGTATTTCATGATCGGCTTCAGTTCGGAGGCAAAGATCAGCCTTTCGCCTTCGACGGAGTAATAAAGAGGCTTTACTCCCATCCGGTCCCGGGCCAGGTACAGGCACTGTTCCTCCCGGTCAAAGAGCGCAAAGGCAAACATGCCGTTGAAACGCTGCACCGCATCGATGCCCCAGGCCTCATAGGCACAGAGTATCACTTCGGTATCCGTCCCTGTCCGAAACTGATACTCTTTCCCTTCCAGCTGCTTTCTCAGTTCGAGATAATTATAGATTTCTCCGTTGAAACTGATAACGGTACGGCCGCTCTCCGAGGTCATCGGCTGGCGGCCGTTGGGGCTCAGGTCCAGAATGGCGAGTCTGCGGTGCGCAAGGCCGAGCCGGAAGCCGCTCTCCAGTGCCTCCAGCATACACCCCTGATCATCCGGTCCCCGGTATCGGATCTCATCGATCATCTCTCGGAGAAGCTCCTCCGACCCGAGTCCCCTGTCTATAAATCCGCAGATTCCGCACATTCCGATTTTCTCTCCCGTTACGTTCCGGTTTTTGCTGCTTTGGCATCGGATGATGCTGTCACTCCACCGTGACGCTCTTTGCAAGATTCCGGGGCTTGTCCACGTCGAGGCCCCGGGCCACGCTGGTGTAATAGCCCAGCAGCTGGAGCGGAATCACGGCAAGGCTTCCGATGAAGTGCTCATCCGTTTTCGGAACATATACGGTGAAGTCGTCGCTGTCCTCCACACTGTAGTGTCCGGAGCTGGTGAGGCCCATCAGATACGCACCCCGGGCCTTGCATTCGGCCATGTTGCTGACGGTCTTTTCATAAAGGCCGCTCTGGGTAAGGACCCCGATGACAAGGGTGTTATCCTCCACCAAGCTGATGGTGCCGTGCTTCATCTCTCCGGCGGCATAGGCCTCGCTGTGGATATAGCTGATCTCTTTCATCTTGAGGCTGCCCTCCAGGCAGATGGCATAGTCCAGCCCGCGTCCGATGA
>CAZMXF010000301.1:0-3767 GCA_964570015.1 uncultured Oscillospiraceae bacterium
CCGCTGTAGAGCAGCTTCTGGGCGGCTTCAAAGTTGATGCCCTTGGTGCTCATCAGATCCCGGATAACATCCCGGATAACGACTTCCTCGTAGTAGGTATAGATCTCCTGATGATATTCCTGGTTCGGAGTTCGCTTGAACACAAGCTGTTCATTTACCGCGTGCTGCCAGGTGTCATAGTCAATGTACCCCTGTTCATACATCTCACGGAGAATCACTTCCTGACGGTTTTTGTTGTTCTCCTCGTTGTAGAACGGGTCATAATAGGTGGGCTTGTTGGTGATGCCAATGATGGCGGCACATTCCGCCAGACTCAGATCCTTTACATCCTTGCCGAAATAGGTATGGGAGGCAATCCCCACGCCCCAACAGCCTTCACCGAAATAGACTGCATTCAGGTACCACTCCAGTATTTCCTGCTTGTCGTATTTCTTTTCAAGCTCCAGTGCTCCGAAGATCTCGGTCAGCTTTCGGGAAACGGTGATCTGGTCCTTGCCGGTCAGGTTTTTCAGCAGCTGCTGAGTGATTGTGGAACCGCCGTAACTGGTCTCCATACGTGCAAACATCTGGACGAAAGCACCCGCAGTGCGGTACCAGTCTACTCCTTTATGCTCATAGAAGCGCTTGTCTTCGATGGCGATCAGTGCCTGTTCCATATATTTCGGGATGTCTTCATATTCCACCCAGATGCGGCGCTGGTCCCCGCCGATGGTAATGCCTTCCTGCCATTCTCCCGCAAGATCCTGATGCCAGATGGTGCTGGCCTCGCTCAGCTGATAGTCCTCCAGGGAGATATCAAGCTCGGGCGTCAGGCAGGTTTTAACATAGTAGGCAAAAATACAGGTGAAGAGTGTACCGGTCACCAGCAGAACCAGAAGGAGTGTGCCGATGACACGCAGGACCGCGATCAGTACGGAGGAGAGCGTGTCGATGGTGTACCCGCCTGCCCGCAGAAGACCCCGGGCTGCACTGCGTTTTTTCAGTTGTTCTTCAGAGGCGGGGTTTTTCGAAGCCATCGCGTAATACGTCACTTCCTTTGGGCATCTCGGGACGAGAATAGGGAATAGATAAAATCATTATAACACATTTTTTCAAATTCGCAAAGTGGCGGGGAAAGGATTCAGAGATAATTAAGAAAAAGCCGGCCTTGCGGCGCCTTTTCGGATATGGTATGATGATCAAAACAGATTATCATTTCATTGGAGCAGACTATGAAAAGAATGCGGGATTGGCTGCTGACCGGGCTTGCGGCGGTGATGTGCGCGGTTTTGCTGACTGGATGCAGCCCTGCAGAAAAACAGCAGACAGAGATTATCGAAGAGCAGCCGGAAGAGGAGCAGGGATACGAGACCTGGCTGCAGCGGTATACCACGCGTTCTGCTTCCATTACCCTCTCGGACAGGAGAGAGGGCGTTCTCTTTCAGGAGGAATGTGACGGCGGTTTCCTCGCATATATCAACCGAAAGGTGAGCGAAGAGATCCCGCAGGAATACCGGGAAGACCCGGATTTTGTCAACGATGGGCGCTATGATGTCTTTGAGAGCGCTCTTTTTACCGTGACGGAGAATGGCAAACGGCACAAAATCCGTCGGTATCGAACCCTTCCGGCACCGGAAAACACGGAACAGCTGGAGCGGTATTTTTCGGAGATGAGGCCGAGAGCTTTTCGCATGCGGCCGGACGGGAACATTGTGGTTCTCGAATCGAGTTATGAAGCCTGGCTGACGACGCAGGGGACGCAGACCAGGGACCGGTATTATGTCCGGCTCCTGAAAGAAAACGGCGTGGCAATCAGCAGTTACGAAATTGAGACCCAGGGAGGAGCCGGCCTGAACTGCAGTGAGGCGGTGCTTCTGGGACAGGATCTTATGGCAGTGCCACAGGGAATGGAGATCCTCTTCTTCGGGCTGGACGGAAAGAAACAGTTCTCCGTCACCGCCCCTTTTCCGGTCCACGAACTTTGCGGAACACGGGACGGCCGGCTTGCGGTTGTCCTGAAAGATGGCGAGAGCCTTTGGATCAGCGTGATCAATCCCGTCGACCGTACAGCGAGCATGCCGCAGCGGCTTCCGGAGGATGTTCACGGATTCTGCGCGGGGGAATCGGGAGACCAGCTCCTGTGTTTGCGAAACAGCGACATCCTGCGCTGCAGCCCGCAGAGCGGGATGTGCGAGAAGCTGGTTTCGCTCCTGTCCGTAGAGGCGGTACCGAGCTCCGTCAGTGCATTTTTCGCGGGAGCGGACGGAAGTCTGCATTTCCTTCTGCGCGGCGGGAATACGCCGGGAGCCACTGACGATCGGTATCTGATCGCATCACCCTGTGAGATTCCGACGGAGCGCAGGCTGCTGCGGATTGGATTTGAAGAAATCTCCGATCATCTGCTGCGGGAGATCATGGCGTTCAACCGAGAAAAACGCGACTGCTTCCTCGAGGCGGTGGATTATCGAAACCTCGAAACGGGGATGACAGCGGAAGGGCTCCCCGCGTTATTGGTGATGAATGAGGAACTTTATGACCGGATGGAGACGGAAGAGCGCCTTTCGGATCTTGGGACCCTGCTGCGGGAAGAGGGAAACGGGCAGGAGAAATTCTTCCCGAGTGTTCTGAACGGACTGTCGAATAAAAGCGGGGCGCTGCACAGAATTGCGGCATCCTTCCGGATTCGGAGCATGGCCTGTGATCAGGATACCGTGGCGGGCAAAACCAGACTGAGCTTAGCGGACCTGAGGAGCATCCTGTCCGAGATGCCGGCAGGGAGTCTTCTCTACGAACCCTATTATACCTCCGGGCGGCTGATGGAGGATCTCCGGAGCGTCAATCGGAAAGAACTGGACCTGGGCGACTCTTTTGATGTCGGACTCCATGCCGAACTGCAGAACTTCGCAAATCTGCAGCCGGCGAGCTATTCCTATGACAGATTCGCGGCGGACTCCTCCAGCATGGAAAGCCGGATCTACAGCGGGAAGCTGCTGATGCTGCAGGCGTATCTCGAGACACTGGACGACGTGAAGTGGTATGATGCCTTCTTTGACAGCGGTGTGTGCTTCGCCGGATGGCCGACAAGGGAGGGATCCCGGTCCAGGCTGGTCTTCGACGAATGCGTAGGGATCGCAGCGGATTGTCCGGAGGATGCGCAGCTTGCCGCCTGGCAGTTTGTGAGGAGGCTTCTCTCGGAAGAGTATCAGGACAACAGCTCCGGGTTCCCGGTTTACCGAAAACTGCTGGAACGACAGATGGCGGCAGATGCCGCGGCAGTTGTCTACCGTGTTGACGAGAAGGGGAAGTTCGAGACGGACAAGAACGGAAAAAAGATCGAGGTGGCCAGGGACAGCTGGTATTCTCCCGAATGGCGTAAGCACAATATCTACGCCCTGACTCAGCGGCAGATGGAGAAGCTTTTGACCCTCATTGAGAACAGTGTGTAAAAAAATTCACAGAAAGCTTCTTTACAAAAACAGAGGACTATGATAGTTTAGTACAAACGAAAATGAAACACCAATCATTTGCGTTCCCATACTACAAAAAATCAGGAGGTATGACTGATGAAAAAATGGGTATGTCCGGTTTGCGGTTACGTTCATGAGGGGGATACGCCCCCGGAAAAGTGCCCGGTCTGCAAGGTTCCCGGCGAGCGCTTCACTCTGCAGGCAGAGGAACTGAGTTGGGCGGCTGAGCACGTTGTCGGTGTCGGTAAGGTTTTCGGAGCGGATGTTCCGGAAGAAGTGAAGGAAGAGATCATCGCAGGTCTCCACGCCAACTTTGAGGGT
>CAZMXF010000302.1:0-3765 GCA_964570015.1 uncultured Oscillospiraceae bacterium
AAAGAGTACAGGAACATCGTGTTTGACATGGGCGGCGTTCTGGTGGATTATACAGCAGACAATGCTACCTGGCATTTCACAGATGATCCGGATATCGTTCGCGAGATCCATAATGTGATGTTCTGTTCTCAGGAATGGATGGCACTGGACATGGGCTCCATAACAGATGAAAAGGCAATCAGCCGAATTCTCCCGAGACTCTCCAGCGATAAAGTCAGGGAGATCGCCAGGATCACTTTTGAGCACTGGCACGAATTCAACAATGTAGAACGGCCCGGGATGGCGAGAATAATACAGGCCGTCAAGAACAGAGGACAGCATGTCTATATTCTGTCCAATGTAAGCCGACGCCTTACGGATACCTATAAGCAAGTTGTACCTGCCCCGGACCTGTATGACGGGGCTTTCTTCTCCGGAGAAGTACTGGCCCTGAAACCTCAGCCCATCATCTATCAAATGTTCTTCGAGCGCTTTGGGTTAAAGCCTTCCGAGTGCTTTTTCATAGATGATGTTCCGGAAAATACAGAGGCTGCGATCCAATGCGGGATGGATGCGTGGTGTTTCGATACAGGCAACAATAAAGACCTTGAACGGATCCTTGAAATTGATCCATCGGATACGGACTGTTCATAAAGAAAACAATTGATCTCAGAGAAAAAGGTACCGTAGTCCGGAATACCCCGGAACAGAAAGCAACCTGTGAACACTGACAGTTTCAAGTCAGGTGCACAGGTTGCTTCTTACCCTCCGGCTGATATAAACTGGAGAACAAAACGTTGATGGATCTTATCCGTATCAGACTCCGGTCCGGAGAATTCAACTCTTGTTTGCGGGAAGAACAGCTGACCGACTTGACGAAGCGGCAGAGCTGTAATGCGGATCATGCAGGCACCAAAGGCAAAACAGTCATTTCCGAGATCCCGTACATCGCATTGGCCCAGAAAAAAGGTTTTGATTCGTTCGTCGGTAATACTCCAGGTTTCACGGATTTGCATTTCGGTTTCCTCTGCCAAAGCATGTATTCATGTCAGTCAATGCGTATCGCAGCCTTAACCACTTCGTTTTTTCTCGAAATGGAGTCTGTGAATGCGGCTTGAATGTCATCCAGATCATACAGATCTGAAATGACCTTTTCGATCGGACATACGGAGCTTGCGGCTCTGATGCATTCCGGGAAGATATATCGGTAGCGGAAAATCGGACGGATCTGTACCTCATTATCCATAATGGCGTTGATGTTAAATGGGATGACGTCCTCAGGCGGCATACCGAGAAGAACAACGACACCGCCTCTTCTTGCCAGTTCACCGGACTGCCGGATGGTGACAGCGTTTCCGATAGCTTCGATGACGACTCGCGGGCCCCCGTCGGTCAGCCTTCTGACCTCAGCGTAGAATGACTCTTCTGTATATTTCCCGTTGTTAATAACGGCAGTTGCTCCGAGCTCCATGGCTTTTTCCAGGCGGATATCTTCCAGATCACAGAGTATGATGTTTTCCGCACCCTTGTATTTGCATGCCAGAAGCGTCATAAGCCCGATACAGCCGCTGCCCATGATGAATACGGTATCACCCGTTTTTACTTCTGCGGTTTCCACGGCAAACATCGCTGTCGCAAACGGTTCAATCATAGCGCTGGCTTCTATGCTCATGGAATCCGGAAGCTTAAAACAGAGATCTGCATAGAACTCCACATATCTCATATAACAGCCCTGGACAGGGGGCGTAGCCCAGAAGATCACATCCCTACAGAGATTATACTTTCCGGCTAAGCACATTTCACACTTCCCGCAGGCTTTGCCCGGCTCGCAGCATACCCGGTCTCCGACTTTGAGATCTTTTACGTTGGAACCGACTTCGACAACAGTACCTGCAGCCTCATGTCCCAGCATATACGGAATATCCCGTCCTTTATCCAGGAAAAAAGTACCGCATTGGCCTTCGTGAAAATAGTGAACGTCAGAACCGCATACTCCGACGCATTCTATTTTGATAAGGACTTTATCCGGATGGACAGGCAGGCGGACTTCCAGCTGTTTCGCGGCAGATTCCCGGATGACCGGATCCTGGATCTGGTCCAGGTGCTGTTCGTCAGCGACAATCATCTGATTCAGATCTGTCATGAATGCGCCTTTGTTCCAGTACTTTTTGTTCATGATTATACCCCCCATGAAAGAATTCTTTTCCGGATCTCAGTATGCCTGCGTCACAAAGTTTGTAATTTATGGTGATTGTATCATGTATGCCAAGCGGTGACAAGGACAGGTTTTCCGGGAGAGAGATTGCTTATTTCGTTCAACAGGCAGAAATCCTTTGAACGAATTACAAAGCCGTCTTCGGTGCCTGGAAAACTGAACGTAGAAGTGCTATAATACAAATCATCATTTTAATACGATAAAACATGAATCATTATTAAACATACATCTGGAGGAAGCTATGAGGGCCTTGTATCTAATTCCGGGTTTGGTCTGCTTGTTTCTGGGGGGAATTTTTCTTCTGATTTACCGAAGCAGCCGCATCAAGCAGGAAACAACAGATCGTGACATTACGGCACAGACCTGTGGAAGACTTGTCGATACGGAAAGCAGAACGGAACTTGACTATAAGAATCGAGCGCGTACCGTGTACTACGGCATCTATGAATATGAGACTGCGGATGGGCAGCACATTTCATCTGCCTCTGGCTATAGCTATCATACTCTGCAGGATGTCCCCGGAACACAGGGAAACGTGGTTAAACTCCTATACAATCCGAAAAAGCCGGATGAGTTTATCCTTCCTGAAGAGCGGGCGGCTTTCAAAGCAATCTGGCCTCAATTCAGGAAAACCGGTATCGGATTGACGATTCTCGGCATTGTTCTCACAGCAGCTGCGGTAGCGGCCTTACTCGGCATCTTTGATCCGCTTTTTGACACCTTGCTGAGTCAGATGTAAGAAAAAATGCCTCGATTTTCACATGATTTATTATGACACAACAGAAGCTGACCGAGAGGAAAACCTTTTTTGACAGCATCACCGGACTGCGGGGAATCGCATGCCTGTGTATCGTGTGTTATCATTTTTATTGCCTGTATATAGATGATCCCGGCTTAAGCCGGGATCTGGCACCATGGTATCCCGGCTCGAAATACTTTTTTGAATACAGCAAAAACGCAGCAGAGATGTTTTTCCTGATTTCCGGTTTTCTGATCGCATGGCATTACCGGAATCAAATCGGAAAGCTGTCTTTTGGCACATTTTTCAGGCAGCGATACGGGAAACTGATTGGCGCATCCGTGTTTGTAAATCTCTGGGCGCTGGTGAATGTCTGGTTGATGACAGAGGTCGGGATGGGCGCAGAGACAGTTCCGGTCACAGTGCCGCGGTTTCTCCTGTCCTTGTTGATGATCAACACCGGCTGGTTTACCTCCTATGCCCGGACCGGGCTTCCGGTCTGCTCAACAATGTGGTATATCGATGTCCTGCTATTGTGTTACATGCTCTATTACGCAGTGGGACGGATCGGAAAAGATCGACGCGTCTATATCGCTTTGTGCGCGGGGATGGTGCTGCTTGGCTGGATTTGCCTGGACCATACACCCAGGATGCTTTTTTTGTGGAGTTTTGACGGACGGGGATATGTACCGTTCTTCCTTGGCGTATTGCTCGGCGAGTTTCAGCGGACGGCAGCCGAAAAGAGAAAACGGCTGATCAGCCTCCTGTGGGGAGCAGGGATTGCCGCATTCTTCCTGCATCATACCCTTGTCGGTTTTGAGAGAGTGTTCGG
>CAZMXF010000303.1:0-3764 GCA_964570015.1 uncultured Oscillospiraceae bacterium
TGAGGCGGTTGTATAATGCCGCAAAAAGAGATTTTTAAGCAGCGGTACCGAGATGCCGGCAAAATCTTTGATATCGAAAGGCGCATGCGGTGCGCCCGGTTCGGAATGCAGGATCTTGCCGGAAACGGCAGGATTTTTTTGCTGAGAGGGATCAAAAGCATGCATCAGAAAGCCCAGATCATGGATGAAAACGCAATGAAGCGTGCGCTGATGCGCCTTTCTCATGAGATCGTGGAAAAGAACAAGGGCGCGGCCAACCTCGTTTTCGTCGGAATCCGCCGCCGCGGCGAACCGATTGCCGAGCTCGTGCGTGAAAATATCGCGGTCATCGAGGGGATCCGTGTCCCCTGCGGCAGCATCGATATCAAGTTCTACCGGGATGATCTCTCGACGGTGTCGGAGAGCCCGGAGATCCGGAAAGCTTCCCTTCCGTTTGATGTGAACGGCAGGGATGTTGTTTTGTTTGACGATGTGCTCTATACCGGGAGAACGGCGCGGGCCGCCATCGAGGCGGTGTTCAGCTGCGGCCGACCGAAGACCATCCAGCTTGCGATCCTGGTGGATCGCGGGCATCGGGAACTCCCGATCCGGGCGGACTTCGTCGGAAAAAACCTGCCCACCTCCCGCAGCGAACTGGTAGAGGTCCGGCTTCCGGAATATGACGGTGAGACCGGCGTGTTCCTGATGGACCTCGAATGATACGGGTAGCAAACGGCGAAACGCGGCTTTCCGCGGACGTTCGTTTCCTATAGAAGAAAGCAAGTATACAGAAAAGAGAAGGAGTAAAAAGTATGAATCTCGTCTACGGTATCAAAGACAAGCCGAAATTCGGACAGGTAGTTCTCTTTGCGCTGCAGCAGTTGCTCGCCATCATGGCGGCGACCATTGCGGTTCCCGCAGTCGTCGGCAACGGCATGAGCGCCTCGGCAGCCCTGTTCGGTGCCGGTGTCGGCTCCATCGTGTATCTGCTCTTCACCAGGAGCTCCAGCCCCGTGTTTCTCGGCTCTTCCTTCGCCTTCATCGGCTCCATGTTCTCCGCCTTCGGCGGTGCGGCATCCGTTTCCATCGGCTATGCCGGACTGATCCTCGGCGCCCTGATCGCGGGTCTCGTGTATGTCGCCATCGCCCTGATCGTCAAATTCTGCGGTGTCAGGTGGATTGACAAGCTGATGCCTCCTGTGATCATCGGACCCACCGTCGCCATCATCGGACTGAGCCTTGCGGGAAACGCCATCGGCGACCTGATGCGCAGCAACGTGGAAGGCGGCTCCGTGTATGTCGCGCTGATTTGCGGCTTGGTGACACTGGCGGTGACCATGCTCTGCTCCACCTATGGCAAGCACATGATCAAGCTGATCCCCTTCATCATCGGTATTCTGGCGGGTTATCTTGTCGCTTCGATCTTTGCCCTGGTTGGCAAGAATACCGGAAACGACGCCCTCGTCGTCATCAACTATGAAGCACTGCACAACGTCGGCTCTTTTGTCTCCCTGCCGGAGTTCTCCTTCACCAAGGCGGACTGGAGCGGTGTGACCAGTTCCTATCTGCTGACGATTTTCGTGGCCTATGCGCCGGTGGCTTTCGTCGTCTTCGCCGAGCACCTGGCTGACCACAAGAACCTCAGCTCCATAGTCGGTGTGAATCTCCTGGAGAACCCGGGCCTGACCAACACCCTGCTGGGCGACGGTATCGGCTCCTTTGTCGGTGCGTTCTTCGGCGGCTGCGCCAACACCACCTACGGCGAGTCCATCGCCACTGTCGCGATCACCCGCAACGCCTCCACCATCAGCATCTGGGGCGCTGCCATCGCCTGCATCATCTTCTCCCTGCTGACTCCGCTGGTGGCCTTCCTTGAAACCATCCCCAGCTGTGTCATGGGCGGTGTGTGCGTGGCCCTTTACGGCTTCATCTCCGCCAGCGGTCTGAAAATGCTGCAGCCGGTTGACCTCAACAAGAATCGCAATCTCTTCGTCGCCTCCGTCATCTTCATCGTCGGTGTCGGCGGAATGGTCGTGTCCTTCGGTGCGGTGGAAATCCGCACGGTTGCCTGCGCACTGATCCTCGGTATCCTGACGAACCTCATGCTTTCCGGAGAGAAGGACGAGTAATTAGAGATCAAGCAGATATCGCCCCCGCCTCCGGCGGGGGCGATATAGCAGAAAAACCCATGCTCTCCGGAGCAGACAAATCGTTATCAAAGATAAAGGCGGCTCGATGCTGAGACGAACAACAAAAACTGAATCGACAGCCATCGACATGACCAGCGGCCCGATTGTGCGGCAGCTGGTCGCCTTTGCTTTGCCGCTCATGCTCGGCAATGTTTTCCAGATGCTGTACAACACGGTGGACTCGATCATCGTGGGGAACTTCGTGAGCAAGCAGGCTCTGGCGGCCATCGGCTCCACAACGATGATTGTCAACATGCTGGTCTTTTTCTTCAACGGCTTCTCCACCGGCGCGGTTGTGACCATCGGGCAGTTCTACGGTGCGCAGAAGATGGAAAAGCTCCACAAGGCGGTGGAGACTACCATCGCCGCGACCTTCCTCCTGAGTCTGCTGTTCACCATCGGCGGGGTCCTGAGCGTGAAGCCGCTGCTGCGGATGATGAGCACACCGGAAGATGTGTTCGAGGATGCGACCGTTTATCTGCGGATCTACATCGGCGGGATTTCCGGCCTGCTGATCTATAACATCGGCAGCGGCATTCTCCGCGCGGTGGGAGATTCGACCCGGCCGCTTTATTTTCTGATCCTCACCAGCCTGGTCAACATCGTGCTGGACCTGCTGTTTGTGGTGGTGCTCGGCACCGGAATCGCGGGCGCGGCTATCGCTACAATCCTGTCTCAGTTTCTCTCCGCTGCCCTCATCCTCCTGATGCTGACCCGGACGAAGGATATCTATCGGCTGGACTGGAAGGAACTGCAGATGGACGGCCAGATCCTGGGGAAGATCTTCGCCATCGGGATGCCGGCGGGGATCCAGTCGGTTCTCACGGCCTTTTCCAATATCTTTGTCCAGAGCTATATCAATTCCTTTGGTTCTGACTGTATGGCGGGCTGGAGCAGCTACAACAAGCTGGACCAGTTCATCATGCTGCCGATGCAGAGCATGGCCATTGCCTCCACCACCTTCGTAAGTCAGAACGTGGGAGCTGACAACGACCAGCGTGCGGACCGGGGAACGGTGGCCTCCCTGATACTGACCTGCGGGATTACCGGCGTGATCATCGCGCTGCTGGTGGGCTTCGCGCCGGCATCTGTGCGGCTGTTTTCGCCGGATACAGCAGTGATTGCCTACGGGGTGCTGTTTATCCGCACCAATGTCGTGTTCCTGATCTTCAACTGCGTCAACCACGTTTTGGCCGGTGCTCTGCGGGGAAGGGGAGACTCACGGGGACCCATGATCATCATGCTGTCCACCTTTGTCGGCCTGCGGCAGATTTACCTCTTTGTCATGACCCGCTATATTGTCAACACCCCACGCATGGTTGGCCTGGGATACCCGGTGGGATGGGTGAGCTGCTGCGTGATCGAGCTGATCTACTATGCCGTTTGCCGACGCAAGCGGGAACAGAGTCGGATTCAGAACGCATTGCACTGACTGCTGTCGAGCAGCCCGGGCAATGCGTTTTTGCTTTTTCCGGTTGAAACAATACCATGCCTTACAAAACAGTTGACGCAATGTCCGAAACCCGCTAAAATAAGATTATTATTTAAAATACTTGAAGGAGTTGACGGCTTTGAGAACCCTGTTCAAGAACGGAA
>CAZMXF010000304.1:0-3758 GCA_964570015.1 uncultured Oscillospiraceae bacterium
AGATGGCGATGTATGATACGTCGCTGCTCTGAACAAATTACCCGCTTCTTTCCAAGAAGCGGGTGTTTTCTTTGACCAAATTCTACTCGCGTGGGTATGATTCATATGATGAGACATGAAAGAATCTGCTTCCTGTTAAATGCAGAAGCAGATTCTTAGAAGTATTGAGGGATACAGCTTTTCTCAATAGATGGAGAAAAGCTGTGGTTTCAGCTTAAACTTGACGCCGGAAACAAGCCCCATCGCGGCAAACATACTCACCATGGAGGAGCCTCCATAACTGAAGAAGGGGAGCGTGATGCCAATCACCGGCGTAATCCCGATGCACATGCCGATGTTGATAAAGGTCTGAAAAGCGACTGCAGATCCAACACCGATGCACAGCAGCATATCGAAGGTACGTCCGGCCTTTAGTCCAACCCGGATGATGTGGACCATTACGATAAGCAGGAGAATGATCACTGCGATGCAGCCAATCATTCCCAGCTCTTCTCCCACACAGGAGAAAATGAAGTCGGTGTGCTTTCCGGTAAAGACCGTGGCACGGTGTTCCGCATCCACTCCGGTGAGCCGGCCGGAGGCTAGGGTCAGTTTGCTCTGTGTGGTCTGCCAGGTGATGCCCCAGCCGTCCGGATCGATGGAGGGGTCATACGGGGCAATCAGGCGCTTCTTCTGATAATCTTTCAGAAAGTAGGTCCAGAGCAGTGGGATAGCCGCAGCCACAGCGGCACCGCCCAGAGCAAACCAGTACAGCCGGACGCCCAGCACGAAGAACATCGACAGGAAGATCAGCAGCAGGATCGAGGCGCTTCCCAGGTCCGAAGAAACCACGATGATCAGACCGAAAAGAATGACAAAGTGACCGGCCATCTGTACGACCGACATGAAGGAGTTGATGTCATGGTATTCCTTCAGCCAGGTCATCTGTTTCGCAGAGACGACAATGTAGATGACTTTGATAATCTCAGAGGGCTGAATACCGATACCTGCAAAGCGGATCCAGCTGTTGTTGCCGGTGCCGCTGTCTGAACCGAAGAGAACCAGAGCTATCAGCAGGGCAATGTTGATGGCGCAGAGAAGCTTCCATTGCTCTGCCAGCAGGTCCGCGTCGATGAACGTCAGCAATACAAATGCGCCAAGGCCAAGAAACAGAGAAAAGACCTGAACGATGACGCACTTAACAGAGCTGTCCACCCAACCCGAGGCCTCCATGGCGATGGTTGCGATCCGGACCATATAGATCCCAAAAAGGGAACAGATCAGGCACATAACCAGCAAAAAGATATCTGCCCGTTCAAAAAACATGTGTGCGTAGACTTTGAACTTTTTGATTGGTTTACACCGCCTTCCGGTGAATTGCCATACCGATACCGGTATGCCTGAAAACAATCTATTTTATCATGGAAACGGAAAATTTACAAGACATCAGGCAGAACGTTCACAAATTGTGCAAAACAAAAGAAAGAATTGTATTTCTGCCACGGATGTGCTATTTTTATGCTGTTCTTGCCATGATCAGGGGATTGAACGGGTAAAACTGTAGGATATAGAACGAAATAATTCGTTATATTAATAATGATAGAGGAATACTTATGGAACATATGACCATCGAACGCGCAACCAAACTCTGTGGCGGACAGCTTTTCGGAACCAGCAACCCGGAGACCGAAATCGGCAAAATCGTGATCGATACCCGTGCGGTTAAGAAAGGGGATCTTTTCGCAGCGTTTCGCGGAGAGCGTGTGGACGGGCACGATTATATCCCGACTGCGTTTGAACGGGGTGCCGCCTGCTGTATTGGAGAGCAGGTACCTGAAGGGGAGACCCGGCCGGTGATCATGGTGCCCAATGTGCTGACTGCTATGGAGCAAATTGCCGCCGGTTACCGCAGCGACTTCGACCTGCCGGTTGTCGGCATCACCGGCAGCGTTGGCAAGACCACGGCCAAGGAGATGATTGCGGCGGTTCTGGAACAACGTTTCCGCACGCTGAAAACGGAAGGTAACCTGAACAACCGCTACGGCGTGCCTATGATGCTCTCAAAGCTTGGAAGCGAGCATGAAGCGGCTGTGATTGAGATGGGTATTTCTGAATTCGGCGAGATGCGTTTGCTGACGCGTATGGTACAACCCACCATCGCCGTCTATACCACGATCGGACATGCGCATCTCGAATTCCTTCACGACCTGGACGGCGTGCTCCGGGCAAAGACCGAGATGCTTGAACTGATGCCGGAAACAGCTCCGGTGGTCATCAACGGAGATGACGAGAAGCTTCGTGGTCTGCAATGCCGACAGAGAAAAATCACTTATGGATTCGGCGCACACTGTGATGTACGGGCGGAAAATCTCGAAAACGGAGAACAGCAGTCCTGTGATATCGTCTGTGGACTTAGAAGGATCCCAGTGCGGATCCCGGCGTTCGGACAGCATTATGTCTACGCGGCACTTGCGGCAGCGGCAGTTGGGATGCTGTTGGGCCTGGATGACCGGGAGATCGCGGAAGGAATCGCTGCATTCCACAATGTGGGGAGACGGGGAGAGACTTTCTGCGTTTCTGGCATCACAGTGGTGGATGACAGTTACAACGCCAACCCTGATTCTGTGTGCAATGGGATCGACAATCTGATCCTCATGCCAGCCGGACGTCATGTCTGTATCCTGGGAGATATGCTGGAACTCGGAGAAAACACCCTGAAGATGCACTATGATGTCGGGAACTACGCACGGGAGAAGGGGATCGATCTCGTCCTGACCAGTGGGCACTGTGCCTGTGAGATGAGCCGGGCTGCGGGAGAACGCGGCCGGAACTTCGAAAGCCGTGAAGCACTGATTGCCGCGCTGCCCGGACTCCTGAAGGAAGGAGACTGTGTCCTGGTAAAGGCTTCCAAGGGCTCTCATTTTGAAACGGTTTCTGCAGCCTTGCGGGAAATCAAGCTTTCCTGATTGTTTCCCAGAGAAAAGAATCCTGAAAACCGCTCTGCGACCGAATTTCGCGGGCAAATAAAAGCCGTAAGGAATCGAAAAAGTGACTGATTGACTCAGAGCGGCGAATATGATATGATACACGTTAATTTATGCTGTAAAGGAGATGGATATCCGAAATGGATGATGGCAGTCGATTGCCAATCATAATTTCTGTTCTGTTATTATTTGGCGCGTTTTATTTCGCCGTTGCTGAAACGGCGTTTGCTGCCTGTTCCCGAAACCGGATTAAAGCCGCTGTCGAACGCAATGAATCCGGAGCGAAGCAGGCTCTGTATATTCTGGACCACTTTGACCGGGCAATCAGCACGCTGCTGATCGGGACAAACCTGTGTCATCTGTTTCTCTCTGCATTGGTTACCATGGTAGTGGTCCGGACCTGGGGACTGTCGGTGGTCACACTCAGCACAATCCTTACGACGCTGGTGGTTTTCTTCGTGGCAGAAATGTTGCCGAAGAGCATTGCAAAGAAATTTCCGGAGCGCTTGGCCAAAGCCAGTTCCGGGAGTCTTCGCTTTTTTATGACTTTGTTCTATCCGCTGTCCGCAGCACTGTCATGGATCGGAGCCAAAGCAGCGAAGATGAAAAAGAGTGAACCGGAACTCTCGGTCACAGAAGATGAGCTATATGATATCATCGAAGACATGACCGAGGAGGGAAGTCTGGATGAAGAGCAGGGTGAACTGATTTCTTCCGCTCTTCAATTCGGCGATCTGACGGTTGAGAGCGTGCTGACGCCGCGTATGGATGTGGCCGCGCTCAATGTGGAAGCGG
>CAZMXF010000305.1:0-3752 GCA_964570015.1 uncultured Oscillospiraceae bacterium
AATACGGCAACAATCAGGACCGGATCAATGCACTGTCGGCAAGGGGTTATGACGCCGGACTGGTCCAGGATATCGTTAACGGAATGCTCCTGGGCTGAGCAGATGAAAAGGCAACAAAAGATAATGGAGGAATAAAAATGGATAAAAACATGATCAATGACAGCCAGCTGGATGAAGTCAGCGGCGGAACCAAAATCCCTTATGTGGTGGCGGCGGGCGACACGCTCACCGCGATTGCGCAGAAGAACAACGTCTCCCTGGCAGACCTGATGCGCTGGAACAATATCCAGGATGCCAATCTCATCAGAGTTGGTCAGCAGCTGATCCTGAAGTATTAATCTTCGGGTTCAGACAAAAGAGAACGAAACAGCCAGCCGGTTTGATTCCGGCTGGCTGTTTCGTTCTCTTTTGGTTTTCTGAGTGCGGATTATTCCTGCTCTTCATCTTCCTGGGCTTCCGATGCGGCGGAACCACTTCCGAGTGCCCGATGCGGTCCGGGAAGGTGCGGCCTGAGCCTCGGACGGCGGGAAGGAGCCGGAATACTGAAGCCGAAGACCTGATTGATGATCCAGAGTGAAAACAGAAGCACCAGAATCGGAATCACACAGGATGTGACGATCATGACGGCGAGACTCTCAATGAAGCGGTTCAGTATCTCCGCGCCGCGCTCTGCCAAACTGCTCGCACTCTCAGAAAGCGCACTCCAGATCCGCTGTATGGCATTCTGATCCTCAGCGGAGCTGCCGGCGATTACAGCGTCTTCTGCCAGATCTTCAGCTGCCGAGATGGTATTGTCGATCGAAGCCTGATAAGTTTCATAGATCCGATCCGAAATATGAACGCTCAGAGGAATAACAAAATACAGCGCCAAACTGACGATGGCGATCTTTTTCAGAATCGGCTTGATCCCCTCCAGATCGCGGAAAAATCCGAGCGGATACAGCATACACGCGATGGGGATAATGAACTTGAATACGCCGGAGCCGAGAATGGACAGCAGGTATTTTTCCGCATAGAGAACACAGAGAATCAGAATCCCGTATTCCGAAAAGTCAGCGAGCTTCTCCGCGATGGGTGTTCCGGCATCACCGGGAATTGCCGTGATTCCGGCAGAGGCGGCAGTAGAGGAAGCAGTCAGCTTCAGGACGGTTTCCACCTTGTCATCTATGGAGCGAATGATCCCGGAATAGGTTTCCGGGGAAGACAGAATTCCCGCAAGGAAAAAGAAGGACAGCGCGGCAATCAGGATGCAGCTGACGGTGATCAGAATGATTTTCATACTGGAATTGGACTTCATGTTCAGCCTCCTCGTTGGTTTTAACGCTGTTTCGCGTGCAAATCGTAGTCGTGAAGGTAGAGTCTTAGGTCGAAACGTTTGGCCGTGATGAAAACTATATCATAAATCCGCGAAAATGAGAAGATTGAAAATATCACCCGGACTGCAGGAAAAAACACAGGACTGCGACCCAAACAGACGGATCGCAGCCCTGCGAATTCAAAGATTATGAATAACAAAACAGAAAGTTATGATACAGCCTCTGCTTTGGAGACAGTTCCCTGATACTTTGCCTTGCTCACGCCAAGGATAAGCCTGCCGAGTCCTCTCAGACCCGGGATGCACAGCAGCACACCCATGAATGTGCCCTTTCCAAAAGCTTTTGTAAGCTTGAGGCTTTCCGGAATGCCGATCAGGAATCCGACAAGCGGCAGAGCATATCGAACAACACCTTCGAGGCCGAGCGCGCCAGTGGCAAAAAAGGCAACCGTGCAGAGTTCGGCGAGGAGGCCGAGCCATCCGTTCCAACAGATGGAATACTCTTTGTAGGTGCTCAAAAACGGAATAAGGCTGTGCCAGCCGGGCTTTCCGGCCTTGCGGAGAAGGCACCATCTGCCGATGGTGAGAAACAGCCCGCCGAATGCACTCAGTGCAAGAAAGCCCAGAAGATACGGGGTGAGACTACGCGCCACTTCAGAAGTGAGGGGCTTTCCATTGTAGTCCGCAGAGAGGAAGGTGTTGACCTTTCCTTCAAATTCCTCCTGGCTCGCAAATGCACCGACTTTGATAAAGCCGACGTTGCCGCTGCGATCAATAAAGATGGAGGTCGGGAAGCCGGGAATAGTGAGGAAATCCAACGCATCGCCCGCCGGACCCATCGGGAAAGAGAGCGAGTGGCTGGCTTTGTAATCGGTGATCATTTCCATTGTATCGGCAGGGTCACCGGAGACAGAGAGAATTACCATACGCTCACTGTTTGCCTGATAGACGGTTTCCATCTCGGGGAATTCCCGTTCACAGGGACCGCACCAGCTGGCAAAGATGTTGAGCACGACCAGGTCTTTTTCTTTCAGGAGTTCGGAGAGAGTGGCGGTCGTTCCGTCTGTCAGAGATACGGTGAAGTCGGGCATGGCCTGACCGGGTTCTACACCGATGCCGGAATCCGCATATGCGCTGCAGCCCAGGGCCGCAATAAGCAGGACGGTCAGCAGAATACTGATTATTTTTTTCATATCAGATCATTCCTTTCAATTTGTGTCAGAAAATAAGTTGTTTATGATATTGTCTACGATAAAACAATACCACATGTGTTGTCACAGTTCTATCACACAAAAAGAAGATGTTCTTTTGAAAAAAACAGACGCCTCGAAGAGGCGTCTGTAAAGAACAAATTGCAGATCAGCGCTTGCTGAACTGAGGAGCGCGGCGGGCGGCTTTGAGACCGTACTGAACAGATATCTAACTCGGAAACCCTTGATATTACTGGGTTTCGAGCGATGGCCGATTTTTTTGTCTCAGCCATTAACTACTTCTTTTTTCTCGTCACTGCCCAGTCTTTGCCCCGGACTCTGATTTAACAGGCTTTTTCAATGCGCTGTTAACTACTGATGAAAGCTCTTCAGGCTTATTATACTTTGCCTTGGCGTAGATGTCCATGGTAACCTTGCTGTTCTCGTGACCAGCCAAATACTGCACTGTTTTCGGATCTATTCCGGCATAAATCAGGTTGGTAATATACGTGTGGCGAAGCTGATGAGGCGTCACCGTAAAGTCCAGGGAGTACACTATGTTCTCCCGGTTTACGCATTTCTGGCCAGGCTCAGGCTTAAACTTCTTCTTGATGGCCTGCCCGTTCACGTATTTATACAGCGTTCGCTCCTTTGTGCTGCGGACCTTAATATAGTTCCAGATCCGGACAAACTGAGAGTATGAAAGCGGCTGTCCGCTCCTGTCTGCAATCACATACTCAGAAATCGATTTTTCTTTTTCTTTTTTCAGGCAGTCAGCTAGATTCTCCGGGATCGGCACATCTCTTTTGGCTGCTGGAGTCTTCAAATCCGTTGAAACAACGGGTCTGTTCTTTTCAGAATGCCATGCCCTTCGGACTGAAATATACGGAGTATTTCCTTCAAGATGGACACAGTCCCATTGCAGTGCCAGTATCTCTTCCCGACGAAGCCCGGAATAGAGACCAATCATCACAAATACATAAGGTGGCAGATCTTTGATTGTATCCAGAAGCTGCTCAGCTTGTGCGTCTGTTAGAGCTTCTTTTTCTTTCTTCGGAATGCCTCCTTTGGCGTTGAGATTCTTGGCAGGATTGTCCTTGATCAGGTTACTGTACTCAGCAGAGTAGAAAATGCTCTTGAAAAGCATATTGACCTTGTTGTACACATCCTCGGATCTCTTTGATACCGGTACCATTGCAATTCTATCATTTTTTTGCTGTAATCAAAAGCGACAACCGAAGCGCCTC
>CAZMXF010000306.1:0-3723 GCA_964570015.1 uncultured Oscillospiraceae bacterium
TCCGGAAGAAGTGAAGGAAGAGATCATCGCAGGTCTCCACGCCAACTTTGAGGGTGAGTGCTCTGAAGTTGGCATGTATCTTGCAATGGCACGCGTTGCGTATCGCGAGGGTTATCCCGAAATCGGCTTGTACTGGGAGAAGGCCGGCCTGGAAGAGGCCGAGCACGCGGCAAAGTTTGCGGAGCTCCTGGGAGAGGTCCTGACCGACAGCACCAAGAAGAATCTGCAGATGCGTGTGGATGCGGAAAATGGTGCTACCGCAGGCAAGACGGAGCTGGCCAAGCTCTGCAAGAAGTACAATCTCGACGCGCTGCATGACACCATCCATGAGATGGCCCGCGACGAAGCCAGACACGGCAAAGCGTTCAAGGGACTTCTCGAGCGTTACTTTAAATAAACAGAATAAGGATTCTACTATTCTGACGAAAGGAGAACAACATCATGAAATATGTCTGCAATCTTTGCGGCTGGGTCTATGACGAGGAAGAGGCTGGCGTGAAGTGGGAAGATCTTCCCGATGATTTCACCTGCGAGCTCTGCGGCGCGGGCAAGGATGAGTTCACCGCCGAGGAATAAGCAATACGGCAGAAGTCACCTGAGGATAAAACAGATTGAAAACCAGAAAAGCGGGCCGAGAGGCCCGCTTTCTGCTTGCGTGGTCCGCGGCAGTATGCTATAATCAATCCGGTTTATGTAAACTGCGGGCAATGGAGCGGCATTATGAATAAAGAAAGAGTCAAATTCTATACAGAACGAAACAGTTTCGGGGTTCAGGCCACGATCATCCTGATGGCGTTGTCTGTCGCATTCCGGCTGATTGGCTGCTGGGGACTCTGGAATGACCGTTCCTTTGCCCTCGCACAGATCGCACTGCCGATCGGCAGTGCTCTGCTGCTGATGGTGTTCATCTGGCTGTTCGGCCGGAGAGCCTTATGGCTGACTTTTATACCGGTCGTTCTGGGCGCGGTGTTTTTTATCATCAAATCGCTCGGCTTTGAAAGCACCGTCCATACCGTGCTCTGCATTGTGCTCTATGCAGCAGTGATTGCCCTTTACAGCGGGACAGTCTTTGGCCTGATCCAGACCAAATGGATTCTTGTGGCCCTGTTCGGCCTTCCATTTCTGTATCACATCTTTATAGAAGATCTTCCCGCACTTGGGGACACTGTGAACCCGGTAAGCTTTTCCGGAGGAATGCAGGAGATGAGCGTGCTTTGCATCATGCTTGGACTCTTCTGTCTCTCCATTTCCATGAAGAAGAGCATAGTGGAGCCGATTCATCTGCCGAAGATCATGAGACCGAAAGAACCCGGAAAACAGAAGAAGCCTGAAGTTCCGGCTGCAAATGAAGAGGTTCCAGGTGAAGAAGTTACAGCGGTTCCGCCAGCCGAGGGTCAGCAGGAGGAGCCGGAAGCCGCCGAAAACGATGATTCGATTCAGAATTGACGGCAATGCACAGAAATCTTGTTTTGGCGGGGAAAGCCCGCGGGAAAAAGAAAACTTATCTCGCTATTACAGCAGTAATGCTACTGCTTCTGGCAATTACTGCCATTCTGCTTCTGCACCGGGCAAGCGAGCGGAGGACGGAAGACTACACCCGAAAAGCGAGGGAGAGTTACAGCACCGGCGACTATGAAAACGCATTGCTGTATCTGCGCAGGGTCAAGGATGAGGATGAGAATACAGAGATTCTTCTTCTCATGGCCGACTGCTATGAAGCCCTGGAAAACTATCCGCGCGCCCTGGAGACCCTGCGGAAGCTGAATACGGCAGATCCAGCGATCTCAAACCGAATTCAGTCCATCGAGCAGCGGAAGCTCCAGCAAACGCAGGCCAGGATGGTGACAATCGCCGGAGTCGAACTGAATGTCAACGATCAGAGCGCAGCGCTGGACGGGCTCGGCCTGAATGACGCACAGCTTCAGCAGCTTACGGCACTATATGCGCTGGATCATCTGTCTCTAAAGGATAATCAGATTTCAGATCTCACAGCTCTCAGTGAACTCAAAGGCCTGGACGAACTGGATCTCTCCGGAAACCAGGTCCGGGATATCCGGGCACTGACAAAGCTGGAGAGTCTGCGCTCCCTGAACCTGGACCGGAATCCCCTGACAGACTGTACGGAATTGCGATCTCTGCGTTTCCTCACCAGTCTGAGTATTGTAGATACCGGTGTGGAAGAGGCATCAGTCTATACACTGGCGGAGAGCTTGGCAGACTGTGCAATCCGCTTCGGAACGAGCGGGACGGAAAAACTGTTTTTTACCGGAGAGGTTTTCCCACTGGATGCGGGAGAGCTAACCCTGAGTCAGAAGAATCTTTCTGATATCAGTATGCTGAAAGGATTTACGGAGCTGAAAATCCTGAACCTCAGCGATAATGATATTAGTGATGTCCGCCCGCTGATGGAACTTTCCAAACTGGAGAAGCTGAACATCAGTAACAATACCGTGAGTGACTTGAGGCCGCTGATCGGGCTTCCGAATCTGGTAAAGCTGGAAGCGGAGAACAATCGGATTGCAGAAACGACTTCGGTGGGATCCATGGGACAGTTAACGGAACTGGATCTGAGGGGAAACCCGATAAAGGACTTCTCCGGCCTGGGGCACCTGGCTTCGCTGACGACGCTGGATCTGAGAGATACTTCTATCATGGATGCGGATCTGGCGGAACTCTACGGGCTGAAAAGCATTTTCAGCATTGATTTGAGAGAAAACAAAGGACTGAGCGACATCGCCGTCGGAGCGCTCAAGTCAGCTTTGCCCGGCTGCAGCATCGCATTGCCGGAGCTGGTATATGAAATCGATTTTTCCGGACATCGTTTGCGAAGTGATGAAAGGCAGCTGATTTTTCCGGCTGCGGGAATCTCAGATCTGAGCGGCATCATCAAAATGACAGCTTTGGAAGAGCTGGATCTGAGAGATAACGAGATCATGAACCTATTCCCCTTTGAAGTCACCGCTTCCAAGGAGTCGATTCGCAAGCTGAATCTTTCCGGGAATCAGATCAGGGATGTGCTTTCGCTGTATGCACTCTCCTCTCTCGAAGAGTTGGACCTGAGCGGGAATCAGATCGAAGCGGTGGCGAGCCTCCGGAAGCTGCCGAGTCTGAAAAAACTGATTCTCTCAGGAAACCCACTGTCAGAGGAAACAGTAAGTGAGCTGAGAGGCTTTATGCCGGAATGTGAAATCGTTTTTTAGTGCAGCAGGGCTTTAAAACAACGGAGAAACGAAGAAACGGAGCGGGAAATGAGACTGGACAAGTATCTGAAGGTGTCACGTCTGATCAAGAGAAGGACCATTGCCAACGAAGCATGTGACAGTGAGAGGGTCATGGTAAACGGAAGAGAAGCAAAGGCAAGCTATCAGGTCAAGATCGGAGATGTGATCGAAATTGCCTTCGGCAACCGCAGCCTGCGGGTTGAGGTCACGGATATCAGCGAAAACGCAAAAAAGGCCGACGCTGCGGCGATGTATAAGGAACTGTAAAAAACGCCCACTCCGTATGGAGTGGGCGATCATTATAACTGGGACCCGATAAACAATCAGATGAGATACTTCTTCAGCTGCTCGGGAACATTTTCCGGGTCGGACGTGATGGAGAGAACAAAGCTGATATGCTCATTCTCAGAGAACTTTTCGAGCCAGTTGATGAAGGAAATAAGAGATTCCGGATCCTTGTCATTGACAAGCTTATAGAAATTATCCACAAAGAAGTGGGTGA
>CAZMXF010000307.1:0-3700 GCA_964570015.1 uncultured Oscillospiraceae bacterium
AGCCGCCGAGAAATGTCCTGTGGGAGATCGGATAGCAGAGGGCATACAGCGCATAGAGCAGCGGTCCCTTCTGTTCATAGAGATCCCGATATGGAACAATGCCATAGAGCATGGACTTTCCCACGGTGAAGAAGCAGTTTGCATCTACCCAGTCATTAAAGGGGTAGAGCGGTGAAGAGAGTGAACAGACCGAAACCGAGACCAGTGCTACGCAGAACAGCAGACGCCGTTCTTCCCGCGAGGCGCGAGATTTCTCTCCGGACAGGATCGGAGTCAGAGACTCCGTGGATCTGTCACTTCTGGGTAAAACCTCCACAAGAGCAGCCAAAAACGGAACCGAACCGAGTCCGCCGAGCACTGCGGTCAGAAGCACCGGGAGCGCCTCTTTCCAGCGAAAGAAGTGCAAAGAAACCAGCTGCTTTGTTCTCAGCCAGACGATGAGAAACAATGCAGCGAAAAACATTGCGATCAAAGAGGCCAGGATATATCGGCCTCTGCTTTTTCTGCCGGTTTCCCCGCTCTCTGTCAGCTGTCTTCTGACAGGCAGTGAAGTGAAGAGAAGTACCGTGACCGCTGGGGCAATAAGAAGGCTCGCATACAGCGGTCGAACCAGCAGGATGCAGAATGCGGCGGCTGAAAACACATATTTGAGTTTTCTCTGTTTTTCCAGTACTCTCATCCCCCGCTCAATCGTCTCTTCAGGCTTTCGTTTTCAGATCCTGTCAATCAGTTTCTGAATCTCCTGTAATGCCTCAGCCGGAACCGTACTGTCTACCCGGGCATCACAGAAGCCGGACGCCGCTCTCTGTTCCTCGGCTAACTCCATACGAGCCGTAAGCTCATAAGAGTTTCGAGCCGTCAAGGAATAACGGGCCCGGAGTTCCTCCGGATCAGAAGGTTCCACATACAGGCAGTATGCCTCGGGCATATTCTGCTTAACCTGCGCCGCCCGTTCCGGTTCCAGCATGAGAAGCACATGCTTTCCTTCCCTCAGCGCGTCCTCTACGAGGCTTCTTGAGGTCCCGTAATCATTTCCGGCAAGCTCTGTCGCTTCGAGGAGATCTCCGGATTCCTTCATGGCAGTCCATCTATCCAGATCGTAGAAGAAAAAGCTGCCTCCATCCTGCTCCCCATCTTTCATCTTCCGTGCAGTCACAGGTATCACCGTCGCGAGGTCTGTTCTGTTATTAAGTATTTCCGCTACAATATCCTTCAGTCCGGCACCGAACGGGCCGGTGATGACAATCAGTTTTGTTTTTGCCGCATCCATGCTTTCTGCTCCCGTCTGAATACAGATTTAATGTATTTTACCATTTTACCATCCCCTTGACAAGAGATTTGTCATTTTGCATAATTTTATATAAAAAGTTGCTCATCTTATGTTACTTTGCTTGCATTCACTTCTTTAATGTGCAATAATACGGGCATATTCTGGGAAGGAGGTGCTCTAACATATGAATTCAAACTGCATTGCTGCCCCAGATCAGAAAAAGAAATGGCTCCCGCTTCTCCTCTTGATTACAGGGTGCATTTTAATCAATGTTGTCGGAGCCAAACTGGCGCTGTTCTTCCGTTTCCCCTTATTTCTGGACTCAATTGGAACGGTGCTTGCTGCCATGCTTGGCGGATATATGCCCGGTATCGCCGTCGGCTTTCTTACCAATGTTCTCAACGGGCTCTCAGACTTTACGACATGCTATTACAGTTCCATCAGTGTCCTGATTGCAATCTGTTCTGCCTGGCTGGCCGAAAAAGGTGCCTTTCGGCGGATTCCGCAACTATTTCTGGCTGCCATTGTTCTCGCGCTGATCGGCGGCGGTCTGGGCAGTATTCTGACCTGGTTTCTGTACGGCGGTGGAATCGGAGAAGGGATCACCGCTCCGATTGCCCGGTCTTTTTTTGCAACCGGAAACCTCTCTCCGTTTCTGTCTCAGTTTATCGCAGATTTGCTGATCGATCTGGCCGATAAGCTCCTCACCGTTCTTGTTGCTGCATTGGTTTTCCACCTTCTTCCAGAGCACATTAGGGACCGATTTCGTCCCTTATCAAACAGCCAGACTGATAACTCAGGAGTTCAGAAAGTCCGCCGGGTTTCTCTTCGCAACAAGAATCTGCTCATGATAGCCTCTTTTGTTTTGCTCATTGCCATAACCGTTTCCATAATGAGTCTCTCGCTCTTTCGAAAAGCAATCGTCGAGGATAAAAGCAAAACGGCACTTGGAATTGCAAACATAGCATCTTCTGCCTTTGATCATGAGCGAGTCGAAGAGTATCTTATGCTGGGAGAAGACGCTCCCGGCTATGAGGAGAGCAAGGCCACGTTGTCCGGTATCATGGAAAGCAGCGACGACATTTCCTTTGTATATGTTTATCAGATTCGGGAAGATGGCTGCCACGTTGTTTTTGACCCGGATACCGAAGGAACGCCCGGAAAAGAACCCGGTTCCGTGATCGCCTTTGATGAGGCTTTCCTGCCCTATCTGGAGGATCTGCTTGCCGGCAAATCGCTTTCCGGACCAGTCATCTCTGACGAGACTTACGGCTGGCTGCTCACGGTATATCTCCCTGTCTATAACCGTGCCGGTGAGTGTCAGTGTTACGTTGGAGTTGACCTCTCCATGGCTTCTTTGGAGGCCACAGGCCGCGTTTTTCTCGTGAAAGTGCTTTCTCTGTTCTTTGGCTTCTTCATTATGATTCTGGCCATCGGAGCTGCTGCTGCCGACTATGAGATCGTGCAGCCGATCAACCAGATTGCATCTGCAGCCGGTTCGTTTGTTACAAATAGTGATGAGACGAGAAAAGACAGTCTGGAGAAGATCTGCGTACTGGACATCCAAACCGGAGATGAGATTGAAAACCTGTATCTCTCCGTTCGGAAGATGTCGAAAGACCTGGTAGCCTACATTGACGACGTACAAAAGAAAAATGAACAAATCGCCAGGCTCCAGAACGGCCTGATCCTGGTTCTGGCCGATCTGGTTGAAAGCCGTGACAAATGCACCGGAAATCATGTCCGCAACACCGCTTCCTATGCGAAGCTGATCATGGAAAAAATGCGCGAGACCGGCAGACATACTGAAGAGCTCACCAACAGCTACCTGTATGAAGTCGAAAGCAGCGCGCCGCTCCACGATGTAGGGAAGATCCAGATTCCGGATGCACTCCTGAACAAGCCCGGGAAACTCACCGATGAGGAATTTGCAGAAATGAAGTGCCATACTCTGCGTGGTACAGAAATCATCGATCGCGCCATCGGCATGGTCAGCGATGATTCGACCGACTACCTTAAGGAGGCCCGTAACCTGACCCTGTATCATCACGAACGCTGGGATGGGAAAGGCTATCCGAAAGGACTGAAAGGTGAGGAAATACCGCTTTCCGCCCGGATTATGGCCGTTGCGGATGTTTTTGACGCGCTGGTAGCCCGACGCAGCTACAAAGAAGGCATTCCCTTTGATACCGCCATCGATATCATCAGGAAAGAGTCCGGCACGCACTTTGATCCGGAGGTAGTGGAAGCTTTTCTACAGTGCCAGGACGAAGCCCGTGTCATAGCCGAGCAGGCAAACCGGAAAAGTCTGGAAGAATATTGACTCTGCCCTGTAAAAATAAGCAGGGTTTTAAGTGGAAAACGATTGACAAATACCCTCCTTGCATATATATTCTGTTTATAGGCTTATCGGCCAAAACGAAGAAGGAG
>CAZMXF010000308.1:0-1711 GCA_964570015.1 uncultured Oscillospiraceae bacterium
CTTGACCCCGATTACATGACGGCGGCAGGAACCAAGGAAGTCCTGTTCAACGTCTTCGAGGGACTGGTTAAGCCCAATCCGGACGGTGAGATTGTGCCGGCGGTGGCGTCGGAGGTCGTGAAATCCGAGGATGGCCTGAGCTATGCATTTACACTGAGACCGGGTGTGAAGTTCCATAACGGCAGAAATGTGGGTATGAACGATCTCGCCTACTCCATCGAGCGCAGGTGGAAGAGCGACGATACGGCTGCACATCTGGAGGCGCTGTCCGTCATCGACAGGATCAGCGTGGACGGAAGTGTCCTCACCATCACCCTTTCACAGCCGAGCAACGAGTTTCTCGCCGCGGTGATGAACGCATACATTATCCCGGCGGATTATGACCGGCAGGAGTCCGCACCGGTGGGCACGGGGCCCTATCGCTTCGTCTCCAGATCCGTGCAGGACAGCCTGGTGCTGGAGCGCTTTGAAGACTATTGGGGCACACCCGGTAAACTGGACAAAGTCACTTTCAAGATTCTGGAGAGCGCGGACGGTTTGGTTCTGGGACTGCAGAGCGGCGCACTGGATCTGGTAGCGCATCTGAGCAGTGACCAGACCGTGCAGCTGGATCATGATGAGTTCAGCATCGCAGAGGGCAGCATGAATCTGGTTCAGGCGCTCTACCTCAACAACAAGGAAAAGCCGTTTGACGATGTCCGCGTACGGCAGGCACTGTGCTGGGCGGTGGACAAGCAGGCGGTGATTGACCTGGCGTTTGACGGGTACGGGATTCCCCTTGGTACCAGCATGTTCCCGTCCTTCAGCAAATACTACGACGAGTCCCTGACGGACTATTACACCCCCGACCTGGAGAAGGCAAAAGCGCTTCTGACGGAAGCGGGGTATCCGGACGGGTTTGAAATGACGATCACGGTGCCCTCCAACTACACACCGCATGTGAACACGGCGACCGTGCTGGTCGAGCTCTTGCGGGAAATCGGGGTGAAAGCCACGGTTAAGCCTGTGGACTGGGGCACCTGGCTGGAAGAAGTTTACTCGGGCCGGAAGTTCCAGAGCACAGTGACGGGCCTGACCAGCGACAACATGACGGCGCGCAAACTCCTGGAGCGCTTCGGTTCCAAGGTCGGGAACAACTTCACCAACTACTCCAACGCCGACTACGATGAGATCCTTGCGAAGGCGCTGAACACCGCGGATGACGAAGAACAGACCGCGCTCTACCGGGAGCTTGAGCGCAACCTCACCGAGAACGCGGCGAATGTTTATCTTCAGGACATGGCGGATTTGGTCGCGATGCGAAACGGTCTGGAGGGGCTCACGTTCTACCCGCTGTACGTGCTGGATGTATCCACGCTGGGCTGGGCAGCATGACCGGTGCACTGCGTTATGCCCTGCGGCGGGTGCTTCTGCTGCTGGTCACGATGCTGCTGGTGTCACTGCTCACCTATCTTGCGTTCGAGCTGGTGAGCGGGGACCCGGCCAGGACCATGCTGGGTACTGAAGCCACGGAGGCACAGGTGCAGGCACTGCGTCATGAACTGGGACTGGATCGCCCCTTCGCGCTGCGGTATGCCCATTGGCTGGGCGGGTTCTTCTCCGGAGATCTCGGAGTTTCGTACAGCTACCGGCAGCCGGTTTGGGGACTGATTGCCGGAAAGCTTGAGATCACACTGTGGCTGAGCCTGATGAGCTTTGTACTGATTGCAGC
>CAZMXF010000308.1:1811-3692 GCA_964570015.1 uncultured Oscillospiraceae bacterium
ACCGTGATCTCGGAAATGAACAAGGCCTATGTCCGTACTGCCATCAGCCGGGGCAATGACCGGGCCGCTGTTCTGAGCCGGCACGTTCTCAAAAACTCTCTGGTAACTGTAGTGACCTTCCTCGGGCAGACGCTGGCAGAACTGGTGGGTGCAGGGATCGTGGTGGAACAGGTGCTGGGCATTCCCGGCCTGGGTCGATTCCTCGTAACCAGCATCTCTCACCGGGACTATCCGGTGGTATCGGCGATTGTGGTAATTCTGGCGTTCTGGGTCGTGCTGGCCGGGACCGCAGCGGACCTCATCAATCAGGGTATTGATCCGAGACTGAGGCTGGGCGGCGGGAAAGCGAAGATCGGGGGTGCGGCATGAAACGGCGGCATCTCAACCCGTATCTCACAACCGGGCTTGTCATTACCGCGCTCATGATTGCCATCACGGTAATCGGGATCTTCTGGACACCTTACGCGCCAACTGCCATGAAATACGGGCGGTTTCAGCCCCCCAGCTGGCAGCATCTGTTCGGCACTGACAATTTCGGCCGTGACATCTTCAGCCGTGTTCTCAAGGGAACCGGGACTACCCTCGCCATCGCCCTCTCCACCGTCTCCATCGGTGCAATTGTCGGCACCCTGGTCGGTGCCGTCACCGGCTACTTTGGCGGCTGGGTTGACGAGGCGCTCATGCGGCTCAATGACGCGCTTACCGCGTTTCCCAGTTTCCTGCTGGCACTGCTTATCGTGAGCCTTGTCGGGCCGGGCAAAAAGTATAGCGTCGTTCTGGCGCTGGGGCTGGTGTTTATTCCCAGCTTTGCCCGCGTGATGCGAGCGGAATTTGCATCCCTGCGAGGCCGGTACTTTGTCACCGAAGCGCGCCTCATGGGTGCCGGGAACGCACGCATTCTCTTTGTGCACCTGCTTCCCAATACCATACGCACACTGTTGCCGGCATTCACCATCGGCTTCAACAATGCGGTTCTGGCCGAAGCGAGCATGAGCTTCCTCGGTATCGGCGTCACCCCGCCTGACGCTTCCCTCGGTTATATGCTTTCCGAGGCTCAGAGCATGCTGAAGGCCGGACCCTGGTACGCGCTCAGCACAGGCCTCACTATCGTGCTTCTCGTCTTCGGCGTCGGACTCATCGGCGAAGGTCTGCAGGCACAGGATCGGGAGGTGGCTTAACGATGCTGGAAGTACGAGATCTGCACGTAAGGTTCCATAACCGGGATCGGGATGCCGTGGGCGGCATCAGCTTCAGCATCGCTGACGGTGAGATTCTCGGTCTTGTCGGTGAGTCCGGCAGCGGAAAGACTGTCACCGCCATGAGCATCGCAGGCCTTCTTCCCAGAAAGCAATGCACGTATTCCGGGGACATCCTGCTGAACGGGCAGGACCTGCTTCACGCGGACCGCTCTCTGCTGCGAAAGCTGCACGGTCGGGAGATCGGTGTGGTGTTTCAGGAGCCGATGAGTTCCATGGACCCGCTGATGAAGATCGGAGAACAGGTCGGAGAGGTTCTGCGGATCCATACAAAGCTCAGTGCGAAAGAACGCAGGGAAAAAGCCCTGCAGGCGATGGAGGCGGTCGAGCTCAACGATGTGGAGAAAGTGTACCGCTCCTATCCCCACGAACTCTCCGGCGGTATGCTGCAGAGGGCCATGATCGCTGCGGCCATCGTCATTGAGCCGAGTCTGCTGCTGCTCGATGAGCCCACGACCGCGCTGGATGTGACGATTCAGGCGCAGATTCTGGAACTGCTCAAGAGACTCAACCGGGAACTGGGGATTTCGATGCTCTTCATCTCTCACAATTTGAAAGTAGTGCGAAAGCTCTGTGCCCGCGTTGCAGTCATGCAGAGGGGTGTACTGGTGGAAACCGGCAGCAC
>CAZMXF010000309.1:0-3685 GCA_964570015.1 uncultured Oscillospiraceae bacterium
CTGTATAATCCACCAGAACGCCGCCCATGTCAAACACGATGTTCCTGTACTCTTTAATGGGTTTCACGATCAATCTGTTCAGGATTGAGCACAGGCCTTCCGCAAATGCTTTGTGCCCCTTTGGTGTAAAATGGACACCGTCAAATGCGAGTTCTATATGCCACTCTCCGGCATCTGCATAATAGACTTCAAGTTTTTTCGCCAGTTCACAGTACTCTTGTCCAAGTTTTACGGACTCATCTATCTGTTTCTGACTCTGCACCCATTCTCCCGGCTGCATGGGCGTCGGTGCGATCAGCAGCAGCTTTGGGCATATATCTTTTATATCAGTCAGGAACGCTTTCATACGTTTTGCTGTCGTTTCAGCATTGGCCCCTTCTAACAGGTCATTGGTACCGAGCATAACAGCAACCGCATCTGGTGACTTGCTCCTGATCAGGTCTGTGAATACAGTATGGTTATATGGAACTGCAAGGCCGTTCATACCACAGTTGATCGCTTTCCAGGCGCCTAAACGTTCTGTCCAACGTACATCTGCCGGATATCTGTCTCCGAAATAAGACCTCGGGTCATATCCATAGGTGTTCGAATCTCCGATACATAGAAGTGTCATCTGATTTCCCTCTCCTCATCCGGAATCTGTGCCTCACAGTTTTTTTCTATTACATTAGCTTATTTAGCTTATTTTTATAGAGCCTTCTTGACCGCTTCTGCAATCATTCGTGCTCCTAACCTGTTCGGGTGGATGCCGTCCACAAACCACTCCCTGTGATTCTCAGTAAAATGATAAAGATCCACAACCTGGCAACCGGTTTCTTTCCCGACCCGTGTAATGGAATCATGCATCTCTCCGCCAATGGCAGCATCCATGATATCATCCAGTTTCTTTCCAAGCAGGAAGAATGTCTTAGGAGGCTGCATCAGGATGACATTCGGCCTGGATGGCAGATCTCTGTAAACCGAGACATAGCTTCGGAGATCATTCTCATAGCGCTCGGCATTCCAGTTGGCAGGCTTTGCGTCATTCGTGCCGAGCATAATGATCACTGTGTCCGGCGCAGAAGCAAGAGAGGCCACATAGATTTTCTCCTGTTGATACGGTTTATCCGCCTGATCCTGGAGGGTACGATCGCAGATGCCGAAGTTCATCACCTGATAAGATGTGCCAAGAAGCTCCTGTAATTGATTCGGATAGCAATACTTCCGAAAGGCCCCCATAAGTCCATACCCGTAAGTAATACTGTCGCCGACACAGGCGATTCTCTTCCTGGATTTATCGGGTTTTGGGCGTTTCGGATGCATCGCTCTGTGATAGAATCCGATATAAAGTACCGCAAAGCCTCCGCCAAGGACTGTCCCGACATATTTGAGAGGTTTATTCATCTCATCACCGCCCTTAATTAGGTTCCACGCTGCGCTAACGGTTCATTTCTCACAAATATTACCATGAAATCAATGATTCTACAACAAGATCCTCTCATAGCACTCTGATACTCTCCCCTTATTTTTAACAGAGTTTTTTATATTTCTCTGTCTTCTATAAGCGAAGTATATCAAAAACCCGGGGCAGTTTTATTATCTCGTAAAAAAAAGACCGTCAGTCCCGATGTTGAGATAGACGGTCTTGATTAGTGTATTAAAAGCAATCTTTTAGTTGGTTCCGGTTAATTGCCAATTGTTATTTTTGAAAAGTCCCGGAGACATCTGCAGATAGCGGCTCCTCAGTCGTTGGAAGGCTTCATTGTCGGGAACAGGAGTACATCCCGGATGGCCGCGGAATCGGTCAGAAGCATGCACAGACGGTCAATGCCATAACCGATCCCGCCCGTGGGCGGCATACCGATTTCCAGGGCGTTCAGGAAGTCTTCATCCGTGGTATTGGCTTCTTCATCACCCTGCGCCAGCTGCTCTTCCTGATGGCGGAAGCGCTCGCGCTGATCGATCGGGTCATTCAGCTCGGAATAGGCATTGGCCATTTCCCAGCCGTTGATGAACAGTTCAAAGCGTTCCACATGCTCCGGATCGTCCGGCTTACGCTTGGTCAGCGGGGAGATTTCAACAGGATGCTCGGTCAGGAAGGTGGGCTGAATCAGATGTTCTTCAACAAAGGCATCAAAGAACAGATTCAGAATGTCGCCCTTCTGGTGGCGCTCCTCATACTCGATTCCCTTTGATTTCGCGGCTGCCCTTGCTTCTTCCAAGGTATGGATCTCATGGAAATCCACACCGCTGTACTGCTTCACCGCATCCGTCATGGTGATCCGTGCAAAAGGCTTTCCGAGATCGATCTCGGTCCCGTTGTAGGCGATGACGGTCGTACCCAAAACCTCCTGCGCCACATGACGGTACAGGTTTTCCGTCAGATCCATCATGCCGTGGAAGTCCGTATACGCCTGGTACAGTTCCATCAGGGTAAACTCGGGATTATGCTTTGTATCCATACCCTCATTACGGAAAACGCGGCCGATTTCGTAGACCTTCTCCAAGCCGCCAACGATCAGCCGTTTCAGGTACAGTTCCAGAGAAATCCGCAGCTTCAGATCCTGATCCAGTGCATTGAAGTGGGTCAGGAACGGACGTGCGGCGGCACCTCCCGCGTTCTGGACCAGCATGGGCGTCTCCACTTCGAGGAAACCCTGAGCATCCAGGTAACGACGGATACTGGAAATAATCCTGGATCTCCGGATAAAGGTCTCACGTACCTCTGCGTTCATGATCAGGTCCGTGTAGCGCTGACGGTAACGCAGATCCGTGTTCGTCATGCCGTGATACTTTTCCGGCAGCGGACGCAGGGACTTCGTGAGCAGTGTGACGTGCTCGACATGTACTGTGATCTCACCGGTCTGGGTCTTGAAGACGTAGCCGCTGACACCGATAATGTCGCCGACGTCGTATTTCCGGAAGTCCGCAAATTCGATTTCGCTGACCGCGTCTTTGCGTATGTAGAGCTGTATCTGCCCCTCGCGGTCCTGAATGTGGCAGAAGATGGCCTTGCCCATGCCCCGCTTGGACATGATGCGTCCGGCAATGGTGACCTGCTTGTTCTCGTATTCCTCAAAGGCTCCCTTGATCCCCGCGGAAGTCGCATCCCGGTCAAAGCGGGTCTCGCGGAAGGGATCGCGCCCTGCCTCCTGCAGTTCGGTCAGCTTGTCGCGGCGAATCTGCAGCAGCTCGGACACCTGCTGCTCATTGGTTTCTTTTACTTCTTCCATGGATATTCCTCACGGATTCTCGACGGAGAGAACTTCCAGACGAATCTCACCGGCAGGTACCGGGATCGTAACCGTGTCACCGGCGCGATGACCGATCAGGCCTTTGCCGACCGGAGAATCGTCTGAAATTCTACCCTCACGGGGATTGGCCTCCTGAGAGCCGACAATTTCATACTTGTCTTCAAAATCTTCGTCCAGATCCTTGACCATGACAATACTGCCCAGCGTAACCGCATCTTTCGGGAGATTGTGATCCACGTTGTCCACGATTTCGGCATGCTCAATCAGGTCCTTGTACTCCGCAATCCTGGAGTAAAGTTTTCCCTGCTCGGTTTTTGCCTCGTCGTACTCACTGTTCTCAGACAGATCGCCGAAACTTCTGGCTTCCTTGATCTGCTCGGAGACCTCTTTCTCACGAACGGTCTCCATGTAGTTGAGTTCCTTCTTGAGTTCCTCCAGGCGCTCCTGGCTCA
>CAZMXF010000310.1:0-3669 GCA_964570015.1 uncultured Oscillospiraceae bacterium
AACCGCAAAGGGTCCGGAAACCTTGATGCCGTTGACACCGGCGACGGAGCTTGCCTTCTCGATGGTGAGGACCTTGGCGCCCAGCTTGCCTGCGCTGATGGAGGCCATGAAGCCGGAACCGCCGCAGCCGATCACGCAGATGTCGACATCGTAGGTCTCATCCGAGCCGGCAACCTTCTCGACCGTTCTGCCGAGCCATTCTTCCGGATCACCGCCGGCCTGCGCTACGCAGTCTGCGATGGCTTCCTTCACGGCACGGGAGGAGTTGGAAGCTCCGGTGATGCTGTCCAGGCCGAGGGCCTGATTCTCAACGATCGCGGGAATCAGCTTGTCCTGTACCTGGGAGAAGAGGATCGGGGTCTCATTCTGGGAGATGATGTCGACCTTCTCCAGGGCGGTCTCGCTGAATGTGCATTCGACGGTGACATAGCTCAGGTTGCCGTAGGCGGTGGCCTGGTAGGTGCCGGCTTTGTACTTCGCCTCATCCGCGAAAGCGACACCGCCGAGCCCCAGTGTTGCCGCAAGGCCGAGACCGGCAGCTGCGGAGCCTTTCAGAAAATCGCGACGGGATAGTTGTTTGCTCATAGGTTTTCTCCTTTTCTGTATATTTATTTGCCCAGAAGCTAATCTATTATTTCACAAATTAAGTTGAAACGGAAGCGCAATTATGTTATTATGGTTCAAAGGAAAACCTTTGAACCGAAAGAGGCGATTTTTTGCAGCTGAAGCAGGTTGAAACCTTCCTCACGGTAGCGGAAACCGGCAGTTTTACCAAGGCCGGGGAAAAGCTCTTTATCTCCAGCAGTGCAGTGGCCCAGCAGATCGGCAGTCTTGAAACAGACATCGGTGCCAGGCTGTTTCACCGGACCACCCACGGGGTCAGCCTGACGCCCATCGGCCGCTATCTGTCCGAAGAAGGCCGCCTTCTGGTAGAGAAAGGCCATGAGATTCGGGATCATATTGAAAATATGCGCTTTGAGCAGGAGCACTGCATTGTACTTGGCACCAGCATGTGGCAGAACTGCAGCCTGTTTTTCAGCCTGTGGGGGAAGTTTGTCTCGGAGCATGAGCAATATCAGCTGCGCACCGTGCGAATCCGCGATGAATTTCGGCTTCACCGTCAGGGGGAGCATCCGGATCTGATCGAAAGCGTCCGGGACGGAGAGCCCTGGCAGGCGGATTATTCCTTTCTGGAGCTCTGTACAGACCGGATCGTCTTCGCGGTGCCCAAGTCCCATCCTCTGGCCGGTTTGAAATATATAGACTATGCTGCCATGCAGCCGTATACCATGGTGACCGCTCCGGAGAATCTCTCCCCCGAATTGGACCGGCTGGCAAGAGAACTGTCCGATGCCGGGATGATGATCACGCGTGCGAAGAGGTACGACTTCCCTCTGTTCATCGAGTGCGGCATCAACAACTGGATCGTCCAGATCCCGGAGGCGTGGACCTACCTGCTGCCGAATTTCCAGATTCTTCCTTTTGAGACGGATTACTGCCATCGCTACGGCTTCTTCTCTCGGGAGCCGGTGAAGCCGCCGCTGCGGCAGTTCCTGGAGTTTGCAAAACATGAACGGGACTCCCGATGACGCGAGCAAAGAGTGAGCTCCTGGCAAAAGAAAGCTTGGAGGCATAAAAATGCACAGCGCCGCGGCGGACTGAGTCCGTCGCGGCGCTGTACTTATTTCTCTGCAGGTCTGCTGCCGGTTACATGGCTTCTATGTCTCCGAGTTCACCGGAAGCGGCGGCCCGGATCATCTCGGTCAGTTCCGCATACTCGCCGTGCTGTTCCTTGTACTTGCGGAATGCGGTCTGCACATAAGCCTGCCGGATGGGCCCGTATTCTCCGGTGAGCGCGCAAAAGAGCTCTTTGGAATTCATCTCTGCCAGTGCTTTGTCCATGGTTCTGTTCTCCTGTTTCTCTTTTTTGTGTATCATACGCTCCCCGCTCTCTGTTTGTCAACAGAAAACCGCCTTCCCGCTGTGTGAATCTCTGCTGTACCGCGTCCGCGTTGTCAGACTCCGGAAAAATATCCTTGACAAATTCTTTCGTTCGGCGCACACTCAGGAAAAAGGCAGAGGTGATTTATATGAAAAAGGCAAGTTTTGGAACCTTCTTTGAGCTCGGCGGCCGCGGCGCCATGGAGGCACTGACCCGTACCGGGCTGGACTATGTCATCATCGACACCGAGCACGGCTGTCTCTCGGTCGAGACGGCCGCGGACATGGTCCTTGCGGCGGAAAATGGCGGTCTTCTGCCCTATGTCCGCATCGGTGATACCCGCCGCCCCTATGTGCTGAGGATGCTGGACATCGGCGCCCGCGGCCTGATCGTCCCAAATATCCGCAGTATAGAGGAAGTACGACAGCTGGTCAACGCCGCCAAGTTCCCGCCCCTCGGCAACCGCGGCTACTGTCCCACCCGCACCAGCGGATGGGGTGCGGATGAGTGGGCCAAAGACGCCTTCTCCTACATGGCCGCCTGTAATGAAAGATGCAAGGTCATCCCCCAGTGCGAGACCAGAGAAGCGCTGGAACAGATCGAGGAGATTACCGCGCTGCCCGGCGTGGACGGAATCTTTGTCGGCCCCTGTGACCTCTCCATTGCCCTCGGCATTCCTCTCCAGTTTGATCACCCGATGCTGCTGGAGGCCTGCGAGCGTATTCTTGCCGCCTGCAAGGCCAACAACATAGAAGCGCTGATCTTCGCCGGGAACATGAAGGATGCCAAAAAGTGGGCGCAGAAAGGCTTTGACAGTGTGGCTTACAGCCTGGATGCGGGTGTTCTCATCAATGCCTATCAGGCTCTGATCCGGGACTTTCAGTCCGTCGACTGAACACAGCACACCCCTGTCCTCTTCCGTTCAAGGAGGATGGCAGGGGTGTGTTCTTATTAAAAAGCAGGGGGCTCCGAGTGTTTCGGAGCCTGTTTTTTATACCGGATTCAGCGCAGGAAGCCGTTGATGATCTGCTCTTCCGCCTGCTGTTCGGTGAGGCCGAGGGTCATCAGCTTGATGAGCTGATCTCCGGCGATCTTTCCGATGGCAGCTTCATGGACCAGCATCGCGTCAACGTTGGTCGCCTCCAGCGACGGGATCGCGAGGATGTGGCCGTTATCCATGATGATGGAGTCGCATTCCGTATGGCCGCTGCAGGGGGCATTTCCGGTGATGCGGGCGTTGAAAGTCTGGCTGGAGTCGTCCCGGGCTACCGAGCGTGATACAACATCCGCCGTTGCACCTGCACCGTTGAGGTTCACCTGATACCCGCTGACCGCCGTCTGGGTCCCGTGTGTCATGAGCCTCTCTTTTACCACCAGACGTGCATCACCCTTGAGTTCCGCGATGGTTTGACGATCCGTGGAGTCGACGCCCTTGATCTGCTCCATCTCCATCTCCATGGAGCTTCCCTCTTCCATGTAGACCTCGGTCACGGGATTCAGGATTCTCTGGCCCTTTCCGTCGCCGGAGCCGTAGTGTTTTTCCACATACTTGACCCTGGCATTCTTCCCGACATAGAAGCGGTGAATGCCGTCGTGTTCGGAGTCCTGGGCACCGCAGTTGTCGATCCCGCAGCCGGCGACGATGACGACATCGCTGTCTTCACCCACATAAAAGTCGTTGTAGACCGTCTCCTTGATTCCGCTCTGGGACAGGACCACGGGGATGT
>CAZMXF010000311.1:0-3631 GCA_964570015.1 uncultured Oscillospiraceae bacterium
ACAGACGCGCCGAGAGGATCGGAGACCGGCAGATCGATGTTGGAGAACGCAGGCACCAGCGCGCATTTGTTCACCAGGAAGTCCTGACCGGCTTCATCATAGACCAGCCAGTTGAGGAAGGCCTTTGCGGCTTCCTGCTGCTCGGGGGAGACGGAGTTGTCGATGTAGAAGTACTTGGAGCCGCCGCCGACGAGCTTGGTGTTGTAGTCGTCAAGAGCGCTGGGAACCGGCATCATGCCCATGTTCTCGCTGTAGTCAAAGGCGCTGATGTTGGCCCAGTCCCAGTTGCCGCCGAACTTGAAGGCGATCTCGCCCTCGGCGAGCATCATCTCGGTGTCCTCACGCACGGCAGAAAGCGGAGCGTCCTTCATCCAGTTATTGTCCTTCATGACATCGAAGGTGTCCATCAGAGCGTTGAAAACGGGATCCTCCGCGAGCTTCACGGAGCCGTCCTTGATGCCGGCAATGAAGGCATCGGGATCGGGCTGCATCTCATAGACCTGCTGCAGGAAGTGTGCACCGAGGGACCAGTCTTCCTTCTGCAGGCCGCAGGGGGTCTCCATGCCGCCGGCAATCAGCTTGTCGATAAGCGCCTGGAAGTCTTCTGTGGTACGGACGGCGGCGGGATCAAAGGCCTCGCCGGTGGCAGCCTCGATGGCGTCAGCATTGTAGAGGATACCGCGGGCTTCGACGCAGACCGGGAAGCCGAGGACCTTTCCGTCAATAGAGATGGCCTGAGTTGTGTTCTCAACCCAGGGCTCGCCGGTCAGATCAAGAGCATGATCCGGTCCGAGGGAGAAGATGTCCTTCGCGTCAACCATGGAGATGACATAGGGGTCGTTGGAGGCGTACTTGGTGGACATATGCGCTGCCACGGTGTCGCTGGAGTACATCACGTCGATGTGGATGTCGTCGTGGCTGTCGTTCCACTCATCCTGCAGTTCCAGAAGTCTATCCTGGATCTCCATCTTGGAGTTGAAGATGGTCACTTCAACCGGGGCCGCAAAAGCGGAGGTGCCGGCCAGGGCAAAGACCATAACCAGCGCGAGGAGCAATGCAATTGTTTTTTTCATGTTTGCTTCCTTTCTCTTTTCAGTTTACATTTTCATAACGTCCATGTCACACCAGCATCCATCCGAGTAAAGCGTTTCATGAAACGTTACATCTCTGTGAACATTATATTAACATACGAGATTTTCCGTGTCAATAATCTCTGTTTCCGAAAACGTTATCGCTCCGAAAATTTCGCAACTTGCATAAATCCCATTCAAAATTTTGTTGCAATATGCCGAAAGCCTTTCCATCAGATTCTTCTTTTTTTTCCCCTCTTTGCTTGTTATAATACTTCCATATATTATAGCTTCTACCACGAAAAATGCGAGGGATCTGAGCCAATGAGTCACAGTTCACAGCCGACTATGAAAGACGTTGCCCGCGAAGCCGGGGTCGCACTCGGTACGGTTTCCCGGGTGTTCAACGGTTTTCCCGTAGGGGACGAATACCGTGCGCGTGTGGAAGCCGCTGCAGAGAAACTGAATTACCGGGTGAACAATTACGCGCGTGGTCTGAAAACCAATAAGACCTACTGTGTCGGACTGTTGATGCCCTCCATGCGGCATCCGTTCTTTGCGGCACTGATCGACGAACTGACCGCCTCCCTGATGCGGCGTGGCTATCTGACACATGTGATGATCACGAATTTTGACCCGGATGCGGAACAGAAAAGCTTCACTCTGGTGGAGCAGAACAAAGTCGACGGCATTATTGCCCTGACATATCGTCCTACTCTGGAGGTTGCCCCCGCTGTCCCGATCGTCACGATCGACCGCCATATCGGTTCACAGATTCCCTGTGTCTCTTCAGACAACTTCCGCGGAGGACAGATGGCTGCGGAAAAGCTGCTCGAACTCGGCTGCCGCAGACTCCTTTTTCTGCGCATCGGGCCGGAAACCCAAAGTGAAGCGGACCGGCGTGGGCCCGGATTTGAGGAGGTCTGCCAACGCACCGGCACGGAATATGAGAGTCTGCTCGTCAGTGATGAAGAGACCGAAGCTCCCGTCTATCGCTTCCTGAATGAGCATCTTCTTGACGGCCGCTTTGAATTCGACGGCATCTTCTGCAATACTGACGGACTGGCGAGGCGGGTCAGCACCTATCTGGAAAAAAACGGGGTCCGGGTTCCGAACGATGTTCAGATCATCGGCTATGACGGGATCATCGATTTCGCAACCGGATGTTATGTCTGCTCTTCCATCGTCCAGCCGCTTCGTCAGATGGCAGAGACCGCAGTGGATCTTCTCTTAACTTCCGAAACCGCTTCCGGCGGAAAGACCTATCGTCTCCCCGTGGCCTATGTTCCCGGCGGCACCACCCGGGATGGGCCTGCTTCTGTCGGAGACAGCAGTGTTTATAACCCGTTTCGCACTGACTTTCAGAAAAGATAGCTTCATTTTGCTTTTCATCCCGCAGTTTTGGGCAGCCCGTTTGACGGATTATTCTCCGGAATTGAAAAACAACCCGATGAAAAAACGCACCTCTGTGAGATGCGTTTTTCATCGGGTTATTCTGTTTTTACAGTTCCGCACGGTCTGCGAGAATGATGACCTTGTTGTCGCGGACATCGGCCACTCCGGAGGAGTGCCGGACGGTTTTCTCTGTCCCGTCCTCCAACCTGCAGAGTGTCTCGCCCTCCGGCATCGCGCAAAGCATCGGTGCATGATTGGCCAGAACGCCGACAGAACCCGCTGTTGTCGGAATGTGGCAGTAAATCGCTTCACCCTCCAGCAGTGTGCCCTCGGCGGTCATGATCTGCAGATGAAAACACTTTGCCATTGCGTCTTCCCCCGCTCAGAAGCTGCCGCGCTTGGCGATGACCTCATCGATGGTGCCGCAGAGCAGAAAAGCCTGCTCGGGCAGATCATCCACATCACCGCCCAAAATCGCCTGGAAGCCTTTGATCGTCTCCTTCAGTGGAACGTACTTGCCCTGCATGCCGGTGAAGTTTTCTGCCACATGGAAAGGCTGCGACAGGAAACGCTGGATTCTTCTGGCGCGGGCGACCGTCGCACGATCCTCCGCTCCAAGCTCGTCCATACCGAGTACTGCGATGATGTCCTGAAGCTGGCGGTATTTCTCCAGTACCTGCTGTACTGCCCGAGCGGTTTCATAATGGTCTTTGCCCAGCACATTCGGCTCCAGAATGCGGGAAGAACTCTCCAGCGGATCCACCGCGGGATAAATGCCCAGCTCCGCAATGGATCGGGACAGAACCGTGGTCGCGTCCAGATGTGCAAAGGCTGTGGCGGGGGCCGGATCTGTCAGGTCGTCCGCAGGAACATAGATGGCCTGTACCGAGGTGACAGAGCCGTTGCGCGTCGAAGTGATACGCTCCTGGAGATCACCCATCTCTGTGGCCAGCGTCGGCTGATAGCCGACGGCGGAGGGCATGCGTCCCAGCAGTGCCGAGACCTCGGAGCCCGCCTGGGTAAAGCGGAAAATATTGTCGATAAACAACAGCACATCCTGTCCGGACTGGTCACGGAAGTTTTCCGCGATCGTCAGACCTGACAGCGGCACGCGAAGACGGGCTCCGGGAGGCTCGTTCATCTGGCCGAAGACCAGCGCCGTCTTG
>CAZMXF010000312.1:0-3629 GCA_964570015.1 uncultured Oscillospiraceae bacterium
GATTTGACCACCTGCATGGCGGTCAGATTGCTGACGTCATGGAAGGTCTCGTCGTCACGAATCTGGAACACCCAGACCGTGCAATCTTCGTTGGAGGTCCAAGAGGTAGCCAGCATGGGGGCAACTGCCTCCGTCGCCGGATCATAGTGGGTCAGCGTCTCATACACGTTCTGCAGCACCATGATGCCGTTGGAATATTCGATACTGGGATCCAGCGTGACATACGGCATGGAATTGTGGACATGATAGAGGATCCTGTTATCCGCTGCGAATGCACTGCCGCCGAGTCCGGCCATCAGGCTGAGCGTGAGAATCAGAGCCAGCGCAATGGAGACGAGCTTTTTCATTGTCATCCTTCTTTCTGAATAATGTCAAACACTGCGGCCGATTGCGCAGCTTACTGCAAACTTTACCATGAACAGCTTTCGAGCGCAATAGGAAATAATGACAATCTTTTTGTATTTTTTCATAAAGCAAGCTGCAAATTGCATAAATTCTGCATAAACGCAACTTGCAGCCTGTTCCCATGCAGTTATTCTCCGATCGCTTTACAGATACCCGTTTTCGCGAAGGGAGTAATAGTCCTCTCCGGAGACAATCAGGTGATCCAGCAGCCGCACGCCGATGGTGCCGAGTGCCGCTTTGGCCGCTTCGGTCGCATCGAGGTCTTCCCGGGAGGGAGAGAGCGTCCCGCCGGGATGATTATGGGTCAGGATCACGGACACCGCCTTGCTGAGCACAGCGGTCTCCACGATCTTCCTTACCGGGAAGTGGACCGCGTTTACATCGCCCTTCGCGACTTCTTCACGCTTTACGATCTTCCCTCTCGCATTCAGGCAGAGAATGCGCACACTCTCATCCGGCTGATTGCGGTACATCGAGCAGCAGACCTTCCCGGCATCCAGGGTGCTCCGGATATGGGTAAGCTCTCTGCCCTTCGACTTGTGATAGCGGTTCTCAGTCTGTTTGATGAGCGTGATCAGCGTCGCCGCGGTTTCCTTAATACGCGGCATATTCGCATCCATAATCTCATCGTATGTCGCGTCCAGGACCTCCGGCAGGCTGCCGAAATGATCCATCAGCTGTTTCGCCTCGCCCTTGGTATCCCGGTAGGGGATCGCAAACTGCAGGAGCAGTTCCAGGACCTCATAGTCCTGGAGGCTGTCCATGCCTTCCTTCAGATAGCGTTCCCGAAGCCGGTCCCGGTGACCTTTCATCTGCTCTTTCTTCGCCGGGTCCGTCGTCGTGACCCTTCCATCCGCCTTCTTTTCGGCGTTTTCCTGTCCCATGGCTCTCTCCGTCAGGCTTTGTAGTTCTGCGACACGTCCATGCTGGCATAGGCGTTGAGGTCGCTGGCTGCACGGGTCCCGGCAAGATACTCATAATATCCCTGAGAACCGACCATGGCGCCGTTGTCCCCGCACAGCTTCAGCGGCGGAATGAAGAGGTCAATGTTCTCCCGCTCTGCCGCATCGTGAAAGTCCTTCCGGATCCGGGAGTTTGCAGCGACGCCGCCCGCCACTGCGAGCCTCTTGTACCCCAGCTTCTTTACCGCCTGCATCGTACGGGGGACGAGGCTGTCGCTGACCGCTTTGGTAAACGAAGCCGCCAGAGAGGCCCGATCCAGCTCCTCGCCGGTCTGTTCCGCGTGATGGGCCAGGTTGATCACCGCGGTCTTCAGGCCGGAAAAGCTCATATCATAGGGGTGCCCCTCCACGTGAGCGATCGGGAACTGATATTTTGTGTCGTCGCCGCCCCGGGCGAGGTCGTCGATGGGTTTCCCTCCCGGATAGGGCAGCCCCAGTACACGCGCGGTCTTGTCAAAACACTCCCCTGCCGCATCGTCCCGCGTGGCGCCGAGGATGTGCATGTCCGTATAGTCCCGCACATCGATGATCAGGGTGTTTCCGCCCGAGATCGCAAGACAGACAAAAGGCGGCTCCAGTTCGGGAAATGCCAGATAGTTCGCCGCAATGTGCCCGCGAATGTGGTGCACCGGGATCAGCGGCACGTTCAGCACGGAGGCAACCGCCTTGGCGAAGTTCACACCGACCAGCACCGCACCGATAAGCCCCGGCGCATAGGACACGGCAACGGCGTCAATTTCTGCGCGCGTCAGGCCCGCCTCTTCCAGCGCCCGTTCGGTCAGGAGTGAAATCGCTTCCACATGACTGCGCGAGGCGATCTCCGGGACGACACCGCCGTAAACCGCATGGAGCTTTGCCTGTGAAAAAATCTGGTCAGTGAGAATCGTCCGCCCGTCCCGGACCACGGCAACCGCGGTTTCATCACAGGTGGATTCAAAGGAAAGGATGTTCATAGCTTCTCCTGCTTCAAATAGTACGTCATGAGGATGGCGTCTTCTTTGGGATGATCATAATAGCCCGGACGTCTGCCCGCCCGGACATAGCCGTTTTTTTCGTAGAGCGCGATGGCCGGCGTGTTTCCCGCTCTCACCTCCAGGGTGAGGAAGGAGAGCTCTTTCTCCCGGGCCAGGGCCTCCAGTGCATGCAGCAGCGCATCGGCGATTCCCCTGCGGCGAAACGCAGGACGCACCGCCACATTGCCGATATAGCCCTCGTCCAGGACGGTCTGCACCCAGACGGAGCCGGTCAGAAGCTCTCCCTCACGGGCAGCGAGGAAAAGGGTTCTGCCGTCGCCGAGAAGGGAGAGAATCTGCTTCTCTTCCAGCGGATGCGCAAAGCACTCCTGTTCGATCTCGGCCAGCTGTCCAACCTCGTCCGGAGACTGTATCAACTCAATTTTGTAGTTCATAACCTGCGACGCCCGTTAATGGGCAGCAGCCCAGGTCCGGGCCGCATTCGCCTCCACGAGCAGCGGGACGGAGAAGGACACCGGAATCCCGGCGATCGGCGGGGGCGTGATCTGCTCCATCTCTTCCTTCAAAAGCTGCCGCACCAACTCTGCGTCCTGCTCCGGGCATTCCACGATCAGCTCGTCGTGAACCTGCAGCACCAACTTTGCCTCCGGGCACTCATTAGCCAGCCGGTCGCGCACCCGCACCATGGCAAGCTTAATGACGTCAGCCGCCGTCCCCTGGATCGGCATGTTGAGCGCGACCCGTTCGCCGAAGGCGCGCATGTTGAAGTTGGAGCTCTTCAGCTCCGGGAGATCCCGGCGCCGGTTCCAGAGCGTCCGGACACAGCCGGCCTCTCTCGCGGCGGCCACGATGTCATGCATATAGTCCCGCACGCCGCTGTAACGGTCGAGATAGGCTTCCATATAGGCCTTAGCCTCGGCAGGGCGCACCCCGATATCCTGGGCCAGCGAGAAGGCCGAAATCCCGTATACGATGCCGAAGTTGACCGCCTTGGCACGGCCGCGCAGCTCATGGCTGACCTCCTCCAGCGGGACGTTGAAAACCTTGGACGCGGTCACCGCGTGGAAGTCTTCACCCGAGAGGAAGGCCTCCTGCATGTTGGTGTCGCCGGAGATATGGGCAAGCAGACGCAGTTCGATCTGACTGTAGTCGGCGTCCACCAGGATCTTCCCCTCCGGCGCGGCAAACATCGTGCGGATCTGCGCACCAAGTTCCTTGCGCACCGGGATATTTTGCAGGTTCGGTTCCGTGGAGGAGAGACGCCCCGTGGCAGTCACCGTCATCTGGA
>CAZMXF010000313.1:0-3621 GCA_964570015.1 uncultured Oscillospiraceae bacterium
TGAGTACCCGCTGCCCGGCGGCGCCCGCGTGAAGTTCCTGGACGACCGGACGACCGATCTGGGCAACCAGCTTGAATCGGAGTTTGGCGGAGACCGCTGTTTCGGGTTCCTGGCGAACATGGACTTCATTCTGGTCTGCACCTATGAAAAGGACGGGGTCAATCCCGAGCTTGTCCTTTACAAAAAGAGATGAAAACGCACACCATCATCGGAGACGAAGATCCTCCGGGATGGTGTGCTCTGTTTTAAGGAGCCGGCACAGCCGGCTCTTTCTGCGTCCATGCGGAAAACATAGAATCGCACTTCCAATCATTCGAAGAAAATGCTATAATAATTAGAATTCTTTTTGAAATGGAACGGAGCGTAAATTGCTGTGAAAAACAAACGGTTCGTCGGCGTCATGTGGGATCTGCTGGAGCAGCTTCTGGAAACGGAAGACCTGTCAGAGGCTCTTTCCGGCGTGCTGGAGATGCTTACGCGCATTCTCAACTGCGAAGCCGGCGCGGTGTGGCTTCTGGATCAGAACGCGGACCGGCTGGTGCCGGCGTTACACACCGGTCCGGTCAACTTCACAAATATCAGCGCGGAAAACGGTCTCGGCGTGGAGGGACTCGTCACCCGCGAGGGGAAGACTATCCTGATCCAGGACACCCTCGCCGGAGAATATCCGGGCAGCATGTTCGACGACTGCGGTCCCCTGGTGCGAAGCATGCTGTGCGTCCCCTTGAAGAACCTCACCGAAGTGATGGGATGCATCGAGGTGATCAACAAGAAGGACGGCACGGGCTTTGACGAAGAAGAGCAGCAGCTCTGCGAACGGATCGCGGCGCTGGCGGCGCTCACCATTGAGGAAAAAGGCTTTACCGTCTCCGCCGGTGAGAAAAAGCAGGTCCTCATTTCACTGCGCGGCATCATCAAGGAGTTTCCCTCCGGCGAAGGCGTGCTTCGTGTACTGAAAGGGATCGACCTCGACATCTATCAAAACGAATTTGTCGTGATTCTCGGTGAATCCGGCTGCGGCAAATCCACCCTCGTCAACATCATCGGCGGGATGGACCACCTCACGGACGGAAGCCTGATCATCGACGGAAAAGACTTCTCCCATCCGACAGAAGCGGAACTGACGCGGTTTCGAAGGGAATATATGGGCTTTGTGTTTCAGCAGTATAACCTCATGCCGAACCTGACCGCCCAGGAGAACGTCCAGTTCATCGCGGATCTGGTGAAAGAGCCGATGACCGCGGAGGATGCCATCGCGAAAGTCGGCCTGACCGAACGGGCGGGCAACTTCCCCTCCATGCTCTCCGGCGGGCAGCAGCAGCGCGTCTCCATCGCCCGCGCCATTGTCAAGAATCCGAAGATCATTTTTGCCGATGAGCCCACTGCGGCCCTGGACTACCAGACCAGCATCGAGGTACTGTCGGTTTTTGAACAGATTGTCCGGGACCGGGGCTCCACGGTCGTCATGATCACGCACAACCCCGAAATCGCCCGCATGGCAAACCGGGTCGTCAAGCTGAGAAACGGCGTGATTTCCAGCATACGGGTCAACCTCCACCCCGCTATGGCGACCGAACTCGTCTGGTAGCATGACCGGATCGGAATTACTTGACGCCCGCCGCAACATCCGGAAAGAGCTTGTCGCTTTCATCTCGATCGTCATGATCGGGCTGCTGGCCGCGCTGGCTTACCTGGGGATCGCCTACTCGGCTGCGGCGCTCAAGCAGGATGCGCTGATTTTCTTCAACGACCGTGAGCTGTGGGATGTGGAGGTCACTTCCACCATGCTCATGACCGACGAGGATCTGGAGGAGATCCGTGCCCTCCCGGGCGTCAGAGAAGCGGAGCGCGTCTGGCAGATCGACACCCGGCTTCATCTCGGGACCCGGAAGACCGCCGTCTCGGTCGTCTCGCTGCCGGAAAAGATGTCTCTTCCGGTCCTGCTGGAAGGGCGCATGCCGGAGAACACAAAGGAATGCGCGGTGGAGCGGAATCTGGCAGAGGACTTCGGACTCTCCGTCGGCCAGCAGATCAGCGTTCCCTGTGACGCGATCATGGACGTGGACCCGCTGGCGGAACATGACTTTGAAATCACAGGCATCTTCCATACCCCGGACCACTTCAGCTATATGGTTCCGGTCACGCCCTATATTTTTGTTCAGGAGGACGCCTTCAACCACGACGGCCTGCGCGGCGCCTTCATGAAAGCGCGCATCCGCGTCGAAGGGGCCCCGGAGGACCGCTACGGCAGTGAATACTGGGACGCCGTGAACCCCGTCATCACCGCGCTGGAAGACCTGGCCGGCGAGAGAACGGTTGCCCGCGTTGACGGGATCCGCGACGGCTTCGAAGGCGACATCCGCGACGGCGAGGAGAAAATCGAGTCCGCCAAGGTGGAGCTCGGTCAGGCGCAGCAGAAAATCGAGGAAGGCTGGCAGGAACTCGCGAGTGTTGAAAAGCAGCTGGAACCGGTGCCCGCCCTGCTGGAAGAGGGCGCAGCAAAGCTGGATCAGGGTGAAGAAAGGCTAGAGACCGCTCTGGAACTTTTGGACAAATGGGGCATCCGGCTCGCAGACCACGCCGATCTGCTTGACAGGCTGGATGAGGTGCAGAATCTGCTGAACCACTCTGTCAGCTTCTTTCAGCGGTACCTGGCCGGTAAAGGCATCTCGCAGGATATGATTGACGACGTCTTGTCCAGCGACTACATTCCGCAGGAAGCAATCGACATTTATATTGAGAACGTTGAGAAATTCAAGCACCTGACAGTGCCGCAGGCGCTGACGGAGATCGAGCGGTTGAGCGGCGGAGTGCTGAATCTCGGCCGCGTCAAGGGGAAACTGAAGCAGCTTCAGGACGGCATCGACGAGTATGAACGCGGCCGCCTGGATTACTACTACTCCGGGGAGCAGTATCTCGACGCGCTCACCACGGTCAACAACGGACGGAAAAAACTCCTTGAGGGCGAAAAGGAACTCGCCGAGGGAGAAGAGAAGCTCCGCAATGCCGAACAGGAGCTCGCGTCGGCAAAGGAACAGCTCAATGACATCGGCACCTGCCGCTGGATCACGCTCAACAACAACGGCAACCCCGGCTTCATCTATGCCGCGGCCAATTCCGACAAGCTGTCCTCGCTGAGCATGTCCTTTTCCACGATCTTTCTCGTCGTCGGGGCGCTGGTGATCTATGCCACCATCTCCCGCATGGTTGAGCAGCAGCGCAAACTGATCGGTGTGAACAAGGCCCTGGGCCTCGTCAACCATGAAATCTTCGGCAAGTACCTGATCTTTGCCTGTTCTGCGGTTCTGCTCGGGATCGGGCTGGGCGTTCTGCTGGCCTGGCTGCCGATGCAGCGCGCTGTCCTGAACACCTATGAGGCGCACCTCAATTACGGCTCGGGACCGCTCAGTTTTCTTCCCTTTGATACCGGGTTCGTCGTTGCCGGAGCGGTCGGAATCTCTTTCCTGGCCGTGTATCTGGGCTGCTCCCAGCTGCTTCGCCAGACCGCGCTCGCCCTCATGCAAGGGGTAACGTCTTCCTCGGCCAAAAAGAAGACCCGTACCTCTGCCAAAAAGAGCCTCTATGTCCGTCTGATTCTCCGGAACATGAAGGCCGACTGGA
>CAZMXF010000314.1:0-3618 GCA_964570015.1 uncultured Oscillospiraceae bacterium
AAGAAGCTTTCTTAGAACCGGACGGACTCTGCGGAGAGGTCGAAATCCGGACAGAGGCGCCCGATCTTTGTGCTGTCTGGAAAAGTAGGAAGAACAAGAGCGTCAGCCGCCTTGGGAAAAACGTTATCGAGATCTGCTCCCTGGCCGATTGTGTGTTTGTCGGACTACACGGGAAAGACGGAGAAGACGGCAAAATTCAGGCAATTCTCGAAATGATCGGGGTACCGTATACAGGCTCCGGTCCTCTGGCAAGCGCACTGGCCATGAACAAGGCAATGGCCAAACGTGTTTTAAAACCTGTTGGAATACGTACGCCCGCCTGGCAGGAATTGTTTTACGGGGAAGATGATATTCCACATTTAACAAAAACGCTTCCGGTCCCGTGTGCGGTGAAAATCATTGACGGCGGCAGTTCCATTGGTGTGGAGCTTCCGGAGACGAGGGAAGAACTGAGAATCGCACTGGGGAGAATCCTGGAATACGGGAATCATGTCATCGTGGAAGAAAAGATTTATGGGCGTGAGATGACGGTTCCGGTGTTGGACGGACGTGCCCTGAGCCCGATTGAGGTTGTGCCGCCGGAAGGAACAGAGTTTGATTATATTGCCAAGTACCAGAGCGGCGCGCTCGGCGCGCAGGAGATCTGCCCGGCTCGTATTACCCCTGAGGAAGACTGCACTTTGAGAGAGGCAGCAGAAAAAGTCCAGAAGGAACTCGGGCTGAGCGTATATTCCCGGTCAGATTATATACTCGATCAGGACGGGAACGTTTGGTTTCTCGAAGTCAATACCCTTCCCGGGATGACACCGAACAGCCTGATTCCAAAGGCTGCCAGAGTTGAGGGGATGGGCTATGACGAGTTGTGTGAGAAAATTGTAAAGCTCTCCCTGAAGGAACATCGCGAGTAAAAGCTTGTTCACAAATTCGTGATGTATTCGGCGGGAATATGAGTAAAATAGTCATCAGATTGTAACTGGAACGCAAGTGACTTGAAGGTGAGCATCTATGAGGCAAAAATTGATGCAGTTCATGATCGGCCGGAACGGCAATGATGAACTGAACCGTTTTCTGCTGGCTGCGGATATGGTTCTGATTCTGCTGTCGGTCATTTTCAGCAGGGGAATCGGTCGTTTCCTTTCGCCGATTGCTCTTGTTCTGCTTGGATTTACCTACTACCGGATGTTTTCCAGAGATCTGATCCGTCGCAGCGACGAGAACGCAAAATACTTTCGGATCAGGGAACACTTTCTCGGCATGATCCGTGTCAGAAAGGAACAATGGGTTCAGCGGAAAGATTATAAGTTTTTTGTCTGCCCCGCATGCAAGGCAACGCTGCGTGTACCCAAAGGCCGCGGAAAGATCAAGATCGTCTGCCGGAAATGCGGCAATTCGTTCATGGGAAAGTCCTGATCTGCAGGTGAGCTGAGTGTTCGGATATCTGACAGCAGATCGCGGCCAATTGACACCGGAGGAAGACACCCGTTACCGGGCTGCTTATTGCGGATTATGCAGGTCTCTCAGAAAACGCTGGGGAAACCTCAGCGGGTTTACGCTGAACTATGACCAGTGCTTTTTGATTCTGTTGCTTCAATCCCTGTATGAAGCGGAAGAGAAAAACGGGGAAGAGAGTTGCCTGATGCATCCGGTAAAACCGCATGCCTGGTGGCAGAGCGAGTATACCGACTATGCCGCGGATATGAACATAGCGCTAAGCTATTTGAAGCTCCTGGATGATTGGGAAGATGACGGTAGTCTGACAGCGCTGGCCGCCTCTTCGACGATGAAGCGTGCCTTTGGGATCATTTCGGACCGTTATCCCCGGCAGTGCAAGGCGATGAAAGAATCGGTTCTTGCCCTGAGGCGGATCGAAAGGGACGGAACTGAGGACCCGGATGGTGCAGCGGAGACCTTCGCAGGATTAATGGCGGAGGTTTTTGCATATCGGCACGACCACTGGAGCGAAACGCTTCATAAGTTTGGTGCAGCCCTCGGACGATTCCTGTATATTATGGACGCTTGTATGGATCTGGATCAGGATACGATCCGGAACCGTTTTAATCCCTTCCGCAGGTATTATGGACTCCCGGACAACGGGAAACGCTTTTCGGATATCCTGCAGATGCTGCTGGGAGAGTGCCTGTTGTATTTTGACAGACTGCCACTGGTGGAGGATGTCGGAATTCTGAAGAACATTCTTTGTTTCGGACTCTGGACGCAATTTGATAAAAAATTCGACATCAATAAGGACGACGAACATGGTATCGGACCCGTATAAAGTTCTGGGCGTATCCCGGGATGCAAGCGATGAGGAAATCAAAAAGGCCTATCGTGAGCTGACAAAAAAATACCACCCGGATCTGAACCCGGGCGACGAATCCGCCGCCCAGATGATGAACGATATCAATGCCGCTTATGACCAGATTAAGAACGGTACGGCACAACAGTATGCCGGAAACAGCGGACCTCAGTATCAATATCAGTATCAGCAGTATGCCGATCCCTTTAACGGCTATCGCAATCCGTGGGGATATTCTTGGAACAGCTGGCAGGGGACGCAGCAGCAGACCGAGCGGGTGGAATATACAGCCGCGAAAAATTATATCCGCAACGGCATGTATCAGGAGGCTCTAAATGCGCTTTCGTCTGTTCCTGTCTCAGAACGGGATGGAAAATGGTACTATCTCTGCGCCGGCGCGAACATGTATCTCGGAAAAAAGATCGCTGCACTGGACGCAGCCAAACGAGCTGTCGAGATTGAACCCGACAACGAGGACTACAGAAGGCTTCTTGAACAACTGCAAAGCGGGGGAGACTTCTATAACAATTATCGCGTCAATTATTCATCCGGTCTTCGGACCGATCGACTGTGCCTGACTCTCTGTGCGGCAAACCTCTGTCTGGGCCCGATTTGCAGAACAGGGATTATCTGTTGCTGAGTTCGTTATGAATGAAATGATCCGACTCTTTTCGGGCCGGATTTTTCATATTTTAGCGGCTTATTCGATTTCAAGGATGATCGTTTGCACACCCTGACGTTCGGCATAGAGAATCGTATTCATCGTTCCACTGCTGTGTCCGTTAAAGCAGGCGAGGAGAAGAGAGGATGAGTCGATCATATATTGATTGCGTTTCATCATGCAGTCCGGAGAGTACATGTGAGACACATGGGTAATGAGGTCGCATTGTTCCAGAAGCTCAGCATAGTGTTCTTTCTGAGAACGATTCCACTTGTCCGACTGATTGTCACAGGGTATGGCAGCTTCCAGGATAACATCCGGATGCAACTGTTTCAGGGCCAGCACTGCCTCGGCAAAGTACATGTCACAGCCGATGGCCATGCCGCAGATAAAACGGCGATATCCGGATTCATAGATGCCGGTGAGTGTAGAGGCGATCTGGGCCTTCAGCTCAAGACATCGTGGATCGGTCTCTCGTAAACCCCACGGAAGCTTTACGGGTCTATGCCCGGTAAAACAGCAGGTTTGTTCTTTCAAGATCATAGGTTCCTCCGACTTCAGAGTGTATTCATTCTAAGAATCAAGTATAAACTGTAAATAGGGGCTTGTCAAATGCTGATTAGCCTGCTATAATACAACCATCTTCAGGGCAGGGTGTAAT
>CAZMXF010000315.1:0-3612 GCA_964570015.1 uncultured Oscillospiraceae bacterium
TTCGTTGAGGTTGGTAAGGTCGATAGGCTGTCGGGTTTGCACATAGTACACGGCCTTCACGTTGACCGGCGTATCGATGTGCCTCCGGTAGTTGCCGGTGATCTGCCGCAGGCAGTCGGCCTCATAGTCCTCGTAAGCTGCCGATGGCAGGATCATGGTGTACTTCTTGCCCTTCTTGCTCTCGGCGGTGATGGGGCGCTGGCTGTTCTTCTTGGTTCGAGGTTTGCCATAGAGCGTGAATGTCAGCGGATTCAAGAGTACTCACCCCGATCTATGCGCTCCATCTCATCGTAGAACACCATATCGAACCACTTGATCTTGTCGCCGTGTTCTGCATTCAGCCAGCGGTAAAGGCTGGTGTTGCAGTCGTCCGTCGCCCAGCCGCAGCAGCCATCCACGGCCACGGGGCATCCCGTACACTCGGAAATGCCGCCATACGGGTCGTTGTCCGGGACGCTGCTGCAATGATTCAGATGATCCGCGAAGAAGCCAAGCACTACAGCCATCTGCTTCTTGTCCAGCGTCTGGATCCATTCCCAGTTTGTCAATTACATCCCTCCTTTGTGTGATGGCGCACAATGGCGCGTCATGGCGCGTGGTGGCGCGTCGGACAACCTTTTTTGGGGATGCCGACGCGCTCACGGGTTCGGTGTTCGGTGTGGCGCGTTACTACGCAAACCGCTATTTAATCATCACCGTCCCAGTCCTCGTCCTCCGCGCGGGTTCCGTCGCCGTGATACTCCGGTTCCTCGTCGCCGTCCATGCCGTCCTCGCGGAAGATGGCCCGGAGCAGCCGTTCCTCTTTGGTCATCTGGTTGATCATGTCCACAACCTCGAAGCCTTCGCCGCACTTCTCTGCGACCTTTTCAGCCATGCCGCGCCACACGAACCACGTTGCCTTGCACGGGCGGTTGGTGAACACGGGGATGCCACTCTCGAAGCGCACGAAGCCCATGAAGTGCTGGGTGGTTTCGCCATCATCACGATACCAGACCGTGTACCGAGCCGGGCAGCGCTTCGCGCCTTTGCGATTCATCACCGTACGCGTGGGCGGCTCTTGCGGCGCTTCTGACGGCTTTTCATCGTCCCCGTTCTTCACCTCTGCGAGCAGCTTCTCCGTCTTGTCGAGTGCCGCCCTTGTCCGCTCGATAGCGTTCTCAGCCTGTTTAATGGCCTCGGCCTTTTCATCGGGCTTTTCCTCGCCGCCGTCGTAGAACAAGGCCAGCAGACCTTCGCGGTTCTCCCTGGTATCAAACATCCATTTCTTGGTGATGTGCCATGCCTCTGCTGCCGTCTTTTCGACAACACGGTCCAGTTCCGCTTCTGCTTCCTCGAAGCTGTCGTACAGCGTGGCTTCGTCGATCTCGCTGGTGCCGATGGTCACCCATTCGGCCTTGGCCTTGGCTACTGCCTTGCGCATATACTCGGGCAGATCATCCCAACGCACTACATCCACCAGAAACTCCCATTTGCCGTCCTTGTCGCGAGTGAAAATCAAGTGCTTCTCGCCGTTCTCGCTCATATTGACCTTGCGGCCCAAGTCGAGAATCGCGCCGTGCTCAAACACAAACCTCATCTTCTTGTCGCCATCCCCGGCCATCTGGGCCAGCTTGGCTTCCTTTATGCAGTTGCGGCGCTCGGACTTCATCAGGTCATTCAGTTCGTCCAGTTTCACGTAGGTTTCGCCCTTGATGTCGTACTTGTTCAGAATCATGGTTGCTACCTCCTTACTTTGGTCATCATCCTGCAATTACAGCTTGTCCTCAAGACGCTTCGTGGTACGGCCATTGTTGTAGATGCGCAAGATAATCCTGGCATAAACGCTCGACGTAAAGGTTGCCGCGCCGATGCTCTTACCTTCGCGCACAATCTGAACCGGAGCGATCTTGCTCAGACTCTTAATCAAATCCTTCGAGTTGAACTGCCCATAGTAGGTCTGATAAAACTTCTCCATGCCGATCATGATCTCACGTGCAAAACCGTCCGGAATTCCCGCCCATGCCAAGCGCATCACAGACAGCATGTCGATATACTGCTCACGCGGCGCACGAAGGTAAATCTTCATCAGGGTGCTGACAGCGGTCACCTTGTTCATTGCCTGCCCCTTGGAGAAATCGACGCGAACACCCGCTAACTGCGCGGCACCAACCATACCGAGCACATCAGGATCCCCAAAGTTGTACAGGGCCTTCAGCTTGTCGTTAATCCTGACGGGGGAGGATTCACCGTTCTGCGCTACAAACAGCTCCATCTCATCCAGCCTGGTCAGGCCGCTATACACTTTGCAGTCGATCATGACGTCCTTGCCCTTGCCGCGCACTGTCTTCTCAACCACCGAAGTGTGCCGACCGTCGAAGATGAAATACTTACCATCGCGGAAGCTGATCTTTGCAGCATTTACGAGGCACGGATCGTAGTTCTTCGCAATCCGGGCGACGCGCTTAGGATCGATGTCGCGCTGATACATCTCATCCACAACCAGCTCTTTGGTGTTCAGCTTCCGGTACTCATAGGTGACATTCTTACGATCTTTCTTCATACGGAATCCCTCACTTCCATAATTGCGTTCATGATCTCAGTAACAGCCTGTCTGATGAACTCCTTATCCGCCTCCGTCCGCATCAAATCGCGTCTCTGGTTAATCGTGCGATTCAATAAGGCTACATAGTTACCTCCATTCGCTTCGATATCCTCAACCAGATCATTGATATCAAACGTAGACTGACTCCCTTCATCGAGCATCGGCCTGTAAGCATCATCAATAATCCGATTCAGCTTTCGGCGATCCTTGGAATATCCGTCTTCATCTGATGTCTTGACCTTCAAAACGGATTTTACCTGGTCGGAAGGCGCATGCGGCGCTTCTTCAACGGATGGCACCTTTACGGGATTACCTTCAACCATCTGCTTCGCGGCACGCTTCAGCTCCTCGGGTGGTATCTTGGCAAGATGAGAGACGGCATGCTTTGTCGTAGTCACTTCACCGCTCAATACCTTGTCTGCAACCTCTGGCGCGACACTGCGGAGGGCGTCTATGCCTTTGGCAAACTTCTCGGCGCGTCGAACGGTGTTATGTCCGATTCCAAGTTCATTTCCAATGACTTCATCCTGCCTTATCCGACGATCAGTTGCCATGTGCCCATTTTGGGCACCTGCCGCTTTCGTGTACTGATTTCCTCTATTTCCTCCCTGTGTGTTCTTCCTCGCCTCGTACATCTTCCCGATCATGTACGTCCGCTGATTCTCGGTCAGGTTGCGCCGCCCCAGCTGGTTCCTGTACATCCAGTCGAAAGCCGCCCACTTGTCCGGGAAATCATGTTCCCTGACATCGTAAGGAATCTCCGGGTGCTTCTGGATGACCTTCCAACGGTGATGGCCGTCGATGATCACACCGTTCCAGGTATCAATCGGCACGAGCACCCGTCCCTCTGCCAGAATGTTATCTTCCAACTGCTGAAACTCTTCCGGAGTGAGAGGCGGTATCTTGTTCTCGTACTCCGGTTCAGTTCTCAATTCCCTGTTTGCGACGAATTCCATCATCTCACATTCCCTCTTCGATGGCTTTCTTGTACTCGTCGTAGGTGTTGAACATGGACAGCTGGCCGGACGCTT
>CAZMXF010000316.1:0-3571 GCA_964570015.1 uncultured Oscillospiraceae bacterium
TATTCCGCCGCATGCGCCTCCGTGTCATCCACGGCACGCGCTTTGGCGGAGAAGTCCGAGCCAATCAGAATGTCTTCATACCGTCCGCCGGTCATCTCGCTCATATATTCTGCGGCCAGCTTGCTGAGTTCCGGAGAGAAACGGCTCTTGATTTCGCTGTCTGCATCCCGCAGCAGTTCAGAGGCCAAAGTGATGGCTTCATATTCAGCCTGTATGGTATCGCAGCGCTCCTGCAGGAATGAGATGGAACTGGCAAGTACGAGAGGATCACCCAAAGCACTTAGTCTGCCGTTGAGCCCGGAAATCTTTGCCGAGAGTTCGGCTGCCTCATTCCTGCGCTGCTGAAGCAGACGGCTGAGCCTGGCGGCTTCGGAGTCGCCGCCGGTAAAGTCCAGCTCGGAAACGGCGCTCTCTTCCAGTGTGTGCAGCTGACGCTCGGCATTTTCCAGGCGTTCTCTGCTGCGCTGCTCCTCTGCTGCGGCCAGGCGGATAGACTCTTCCATGGCGAGATGCTTTTCCAGAATGGCATCGAGGTCATCCGGTACCGAGATCTTGTATTTTCGCAAGATCAGATCCCGTTCCGTCGATACCGCCTGACTTTCCTGATGGATCCGGGAATAACGGAGAAAGAACAGAATTGCAAAAATGCAGCAGACTGCAGCCGCCAGAATCAAAGCGATATTAGAGCTTGCGCCGTAAAATGCAGCGGTGAGAATTGCAAGAAAGGAGCATAGAATCGCCGGGAACAGACCGGACCGGCCGACAGGTTCTTTATCGGCCAGCGATTCCAGTGTTTTGCGGTCTGCTTCAATCTCTGATCGCAGTTCCTCTCCAGTCCGATCCCCAAAGTCACTGCGCCGCAAGGCCTCCTTCGATCGTGAAACCTCGGCCAGAGCGGCGTCATGGCTGTCACTGCGCTCCTGTACCAGGGTTCGTCCATCACGCAGACGGTTCAGCGCGTCAGTGCGTTGCCGTTTTCTGGCTTCTGTGACCTGTCGCTCCAGAGATCCGCATTCCTGCCTGGCTTCTGCCAGACGGCTCTCCATTTCCTGAACACTGCTGACGGAATTTTCCATCTCATCAAGCAGCTTTTTCGACTCCGCAATCTCATCCTCTAATGCGGGCAGAAGACCCTTATGGTGATACCGGCGCTTGCGCTGCCAGTTCTGCAGCCTGTCGGCAGTTTCGGTATAGGAAACCTGCTCGTCACCGCTTGAGACGATCGATTGAATCCGCTTCTCCAGCTCGGGATTCCCTGTGACGGCGACATCGCCCTGACCGATGAACGCACTGCGGCGGAACACGTCACGGTTGACGCCGGTGAGCAATTCTCCGCAGTTGAGGCCGGTCATGCCCTCAACGGGTGTGTTTGTTCCGCTGTAGACAGCAGAGAATTCACGCATCGGGGCATTCCGTGCGACGGTGGTTCTGGTCAGCGTCATGTCGCAGCCGTCGGCTGTGACTTCCATCGTCCCTTCCATCGGCGCGCCGGACCAGGGAGCGTAGCGGGTCCGGTCCGGAAGATTGGACTGTTCCGCCGGATCAATCCCGTAGAGCATGGTCCGAATAAACGCACACCAGGTGCTCTTTCCGCTCTCATTGGGGGCGTAAATCACATTCAGACCGCCGTGAAACGACAAGGTCTCTCCCTGAAGCTTTCCGAAAGAGGCGCAGAGCTTACGGATTTTCATGGACTGCCACCTCCTCACCGTTGGTCAGGGCTGCGAGTCCCCAGCGCGCGGCCTGTTCCAGCCGCTGCCGATCAGTATCGCTTTGGGCTGTATCCCGCATTGCACGCAGTTTCCCGAGGAAGATTCCTTTCAGACTGTCGTTTCCGGATGTTTCCCAGAGTTCTTCGGGGAGACGGGTCATGTCTTTCAGCTGCAGAGAAAAGAACATCTCATCCAGATTCTGATGCAGCTTCTGCAGATCCGGTGCTTCGACACTCTCGCCCGTCAGAGTGATTCGGTAGATATCCCGAACCGAATCGTCCGGAAGGGAAGTGTGGATCAGCAAAAGGGGATCTCTTTCCGTGATATCCAGCGTCAGCGTCCGATATTGGCGGACGGCAATGCTGACCGGCCGGAGCTTACAGCCTTCAGGGCTCAGAGTCACGACATAAACGCTGCGTTCCCCGCATTCTTCAAAACTCCGACCCTGCGGACAGCCGGGCCAGGCATAACTGCAGCCGCCGCTACGTCTCAGGCCGCTGGCAGTGTGATTGTGCCCCAGCGCGGCGTAGTCGATCCCGCTGGCCGCCAAATCTTCTTCCGTAATGGGATTATACTCAGACTGAGGATTGCCGACCTCCCCGTGTATGCACAGGAGGTTATATATATCATTCTTGCGTTCTGCATGAAATCCACGCAGCAGCGCCGGAGCTGTACGGTCCGTAAAAGCAGCACCGTAAACCCTGACGGAAGCCGAAGGAATTGAGACCAGGTGAATGGCCTGCTCCCGGAAGACGGTCACGTTTTCCGGCAGCTTCAGGCTGGCCCAGGGGGACCGGGGGCCGAACCAATCCTGGCTTCCCGGAGCGATAATCACAGGGCAGGGAATGTGACCGAGCCGGCGAAGCAACTCTTCACCGGTATCCGCACGTGTATTGGCGCTGTTCAGCAGGTCTCCGGTCAACAGCACCAGATCAGCCGACTCCTCTTCTGCCAGCTCTGCAAGCCGCTGAAGCATCAGCGACTGTTCCTGACGGCAGACCGCGGCTTTTGAGGCGGACAGACTCTGAAAGGGAGAGTCAAGATGAAAGTCCGCCGCATGAATGAACTTGATGGTCCTCATGTAAGTCTGATTGCCTCCGCACTCCGGCAGCGGCCGGTCTCAGTATCAATGGTGAACATACAGCCTTCCATTTTGCACGGGCCTTTTGCGGACTCATACCGTCTTGGAGGATCTCCCATGAATTTGCCGATGCTCTGCTCCGGGTCGATTCCCAGCACGGAATGGACAGGCCCCGTCATGCCCAGATCGGTGATATATCCGGTGCCCTTCGGCAGAACCGCGGCATCCGAAGTCTGTACATGCGTGTGCGTGCCCCATACGGCCGAGGCTTTCCCGTCCAGAAGATACCCCATCGCCCGTTTTTCACTGGTGCCTTCCGCATGAAAATCCACCAGGATGATCTTCTCCTGAATTTCTGCCATATAGCCGTCTGCGATGGGGAAGGGATTGTCTGTGTTGTTGTCCAGTGTGAATCTCCCGAGAAGGTTCAGCACACACACATCTCCAAAAGGCTTGTGGTAAACCGCGATTCCTCTGCCGGGACACTGCGGACCGTAATTTCCGGGACGGAGAATGCGGGTGTGCTCATCGAGATAGGGACGGAGCTCCGTCCTCGTCCAGGTATGATTCCCGAGCGTAATGACGTCAGCGCCGGCGCGGAAAATAAGATCCGCCTGCTTCGGTGTGATCCCGACTACATTCGCGTTCTCACCGTTTACCACGGTGAAGGAAATCTGCATATCCGAGATGTATTGCTTCAGACGGTTCGAGAGAAAACTCATCCCCGGCTCTCCGCACACGTCACCCACTGCCAAAAACCTGACTTCCATCTGTTATC
>CAZMXF010000317.1:0-3567 GCA_964570015.1 uncultured Oscillospiraceae bacterium
ATGATGCAGGGATCCTGGGACGGAGAAATTACGGACCTGGGAAGGCGGCAGATCGAAGCCCTGGCCGAACGGTTTTCAAAAATCCCGGTGGATGCGGTATACTCCAGCGACCTCACCCGCGCGGTACTGACGGCGGAAGCCGTCGCACGAAACGGAAAGCTTCCGATACAGACCAGAATCGCGCTGCGCGAACTGGATGTCGGCCCCTGGGAGAAGTGCTTTTTCGGAAATCTCCTTCATGCCCAGCCTGAGCTTGCCCGTGGATTCCTGGAGGATGCGGAACACTGGAAAATGGACGGCGCGGAAACATACAGTGAGGTGCGGAACAGAGCGCTGGCGGAACTTCAGAAGATTGCAGAGGAAAACGAGGGGAAAACGGTTGCCGTAGCAAGCCACGGAATCACCATACGCTGCATCATGTCCGGCATCACAGGAATTTCACTCTCTGACCGGGAGCACCTGCCCATTTTCCGAAACACCGCAGTGACCAAGCTTCTGTGGGATGGCTGTAAGTTTCAAGTGGAATACATGAACGATGCTGCACATTTGCCAGAGAATGCCCAGAGCAGCTGGAATCCCGCAGGGGATCTGCGGGATGAGCCCTTTGATCCAGAGCGCGACCGAGGATATTATGAAGCCTGCTATGCCGATGCATGGCAGACTGCCCATGGATCGCTGTATGGGTACAGCCCGGATCCGTATTACCATGCGGCGGTACGCCATCATCGCCTTCAGCCGGGCTCGGTTCTACGTATATATCACGGGGAAGAGCCGGTCGGTCTGGTGGATCTGGATCCCGAGCGGGGAGCGGATCAGGGAGCAGGATGGATCAGCTTACTCTACCTGAAGGAGAGCTGCCGAAATCAGGGCTACGGAATCCAACTCCTGGCGAGGGCGATTTTCTTTTATGAGGCGCAAAATCGTTCATGCCTGCGCCTGCAGGTGGCAGAAGAGAACCGCGCCGCCTGCGCTTTTTACGAGAAAGAGGGCTTTCGCCGCATCACGGAACAGAAAACCACAACCGGCTGCCTGCTGGTCATGGAACGGACTGGAATGGTGTGACCAATCGGATCGATAAAGCAGATAAAGGCGAAGAAAGATTGACTTGCTGCAGAAACACCGGGGAAGAGCAAAAGAAACCGTTGAAGCGTTTCTGATTCTATGATAAAATATTCTAAATCCTGATGATAAAAAATAGCATGATCATGCAAAGCCTGTGCGGGAGGAGGTTGGAAAGCCGTTGCAATCAGGAAGAATGCTTCTGTGCGCGGCGTTGTCGCTGCTGATCCTGGCAGCGCTGCTGCTTCCGAACCGGGAGGCGTATGCCTACACTGCACCGGATTTCAGGGATGCGGAGTTCCATGAAGCTGCCGCGATGATCGGCGACCGGGTCAAACTGGATGTTTCCTGCCTGGATCAGGGCTATGTGGCTGTATCTGCCGTCTCGAACATGCGGCTGAAGTTCCAAGTAGTCAAGGATGAGACCACATACAACTATGATCTGCCGTCAGACGGAACACCGGGAATCTTCCCGCTGCAGGGCGGGAACGGGAGTTACCGCTTCCGCGTGATGGAAAACGTCATAGATAAGAAATACTCCGAGCTGTACTCTCTTACCTGTGATGCCTGGCTGCAGGATGAATTCCAGCCGTTTTTGCGGCCGAGCACTTATATTAACTATACCCGGGACTCTGACTGCGTCAGAAAAGCGGCGGAACTCGCCGCAGAATCTTCGGACGAACTCAGCTTGGTGGGCGCGGTCTATAATTTTGTATGCAGTCAGGTCACCTATGACCGGGAAAAAGCCATGACCGTTAAAAGCGGCTATCTCCCGATACCGGATGAAACCATGAACAGCGGGAAGGGAATTTGCTTCGACTATGCCGCACTTGCGGCTTCCATGCTGCGCAGCCAGGGTATTCCCACCAAGATGATCTTCGGTTATGTGGCGCCACAGGGGCTGTATCACGCATGGAACATGTTCTATACCCCGCAGTCCGGCTGGGTAACGGTGAGCTTTGAGGTCCGTGGAGAGAACTGGACCCGGATGGACCTGACCTTCTCGGCTAACGGCGCGGATGCGACGTTTATCGGGGACGGCAGCAATTATTCGGATGTTTATTATTACTGATACTTCTGATTTCATGCAACAGGCGGTGAAAAAATGAGCGGGAAAAAACTGGATTATCTTGGAGTCAGTGCTTTCTGTGAAAGCATGGCGATGATGGTACAGGCCGGAATCCAGACAGATGAAGCAATCACGCTTCTCCAGAGTGAAAGAACACACAGCAGCGGTATTCTGGAAGAAGGCCTCTCCATCATGAAGGAACAGGTGGATCAGGGCTCTGGACTTGCGGCAGCAATGAAGGAGAGCGGGATCTTTCCGGACTATGCCCTGCAGATGGTGGAAGCGGGAGAGCGCTCCGGACGCCTGGAGGACATTCTCTTCCGGCTGTCTCGGTATTATGCCGATCAAAAAACCATCTCGGAGAAGCTGCACAATGCAGTGACTTACCCTGCGGCGATGCTGGTACTGATTATCGCGGTGCTGGCCGTGATGCTGGTGATGGTTCTGCCTGCGTTTACCGACGTATATGATAACCTGACCGGGAGTCTGGCGGCCTCGAGCTACAGCTATGTGCGCCTGGCCTACGGTTTCTGCTGGTTTGCGCTGATCCTGATGCTGGTGCTGGCTGCCGGACTGGTGACAGGCCTCCTGCTTTGGAAGAGCGGAAAACGGAAGAGAGTTGAGGCGGTTCTGAGAAAGAACCGGCTCTGTGCCTCCCTTCTGGAGAGTATGGGGATGTTCCGCTTCACATCCGCGCTCGGCACCTTCCTGGCCAGCGGTGAGATGCAGGATGAAGCGGTACTGAACAGCCTGCCGATGACCGACTATGAGCCGGTGGAAGAGAAACTGAAACGCTGCGTGCTGCGTATGGAAGAAGGTCACAGCATTGCACAGGCGGCATACGATGAGGAACTCTTTGAACCGGTTTACGGACGTATGCTTTTGGCCGGAGAACGGAGCGGCAGCCTGGAACATGTTCTCGGCAGACTGACCGAACTGCTGGAGGAAAACTGCGGCAATCTGGCGGAACGTCTGGTGGGGATCATTGACCCGCTGCTTTCTGGAGTACTGATGTTTACGGTGGGGCTGTCGCTGCTGAGCGTCATGCTGCCGCTGATCGGCATGATGAACTCCATCGCCTGACGGAGGAGAAAAATGTATTCCGACAAACTGGCAAAACGGAAGACCTGGATCCTGTGGGTCCTGCTGCTCGCGTTGCTGTTGGGTGGATTTCTGCTGGTCTTTTCCGGCAGAGAGAGAGAGCTCGGCGAGGGCAGCGCCGTTGCCATACGTGCGGCGGTGCAGCGCAGCGCGCTTCAGTGCTATGCGGTAGAGGGGGCTTATCCGCCAGATCTCCAGTATCTTGAAGACAACTACGGCCTTCAGGTAAACAAGAAAGACTTCTATGTGACCTATGAGGCATTTGCATCCAATCTCCCGCCCACCATACGTGTCACCGTACGCTGAACAGAAAAGGCGTGCATTAACAGCATAAGCAT
>CAZMXF010000318.1:0-3564 GCA_964570015.1 uncultured Oscillospiraceae bacterium
GGCAGATGCTGTTCTCGCTGATAATCATGCTTTCGGCACCGGGCTCATTCACCACACCTTCTAGTGTGACATAGGGCTCATAATATCCGGCAAGCTTCAGCTCATAGTAGCCGAAGATCTGGCTCTCCAGCGGGTCGTCTTCGGGGAGAACGATAATATCCGCTCCGTCATTGTAGACGGTGCCGGCGTGATTGAAGACCGTGCCGGCTCTGGCATAGACCGTACCGCCGAAGTTGTGCACGGTGCCGCCGTTGCAGAAGACCGTACCACCCACATTGGTGACGGTGGCGCCGGTGCTGTATACAGTCCCGCCATCGGTCCTGACGGTCATGCCCTCATAGGCGTAGAACGTACTTCCCGCCGATACAAGGATCGGATCAGGCTCCGGCTCCGGCTCGGGGGTGGGCAATGCAGAGGGAATGACGATCTCAGGGAAATCGCCGGAATCCGGCTGGATCTGCTCCGCGAAAGCGGCGGCATCCTCCGTACTCTCCGGAATATCAGACGGGGGAAGCGGCGCTCCCTCTGCGATGGGAACAGACTCCACATGTTTTTCCGTCTTCAGTGCGAGCGTCATCGCGGGCAGCAGACAGAGCAGCAGAATGACCAGCAGAACCAGAAGCAGTGTTCTGTTTTTCATTTGTTATTCCTCCTTTCAGGGGATCGGAATCACCGAGATCATTATACCGCATCCTGGAGAGATCCGTAAAGCGGGCGAATCCAAAAGATTTATGAATATTTGCCGGAAAAAGGTTTTTTGTTGAAGCTACGGCAAATGAATGATATAATAAGAAGTCAAATTGCGGCATTCTGAGAAACAATGACCAAAACAGATCAAAAGAACAGAGGGAAGCTCTTATGAAAAAAACCATGCTACCGATCGTCCTGACCATCCTGCTGCTGGCCCTGCTCTGCGGCTGTGGCGCGGCCGCGGTCTCGGCGGATCCGACACCGGCTCCCTCGAAGGAGACTGCGGAGGAAGCTGCGGAGGAAACGCCCGAACCGACCGAGACCCCCGAACCGACCCCAACGCCGGTCCCGGAGCTGACGTTTCCGGAAGGCAGTGTCTATCCGGTGGATGCTGACAGAGTATCGCTCCACAAGCTGACGCACAAGGATGTAGCGGAGGCGGCGGAGCTGCTGAAACAGATGCCGGCGCTTACACGGATCGATATGGGGACCGACGGGGCCTGGACAAAACTGGACCGTGAGGAACTAAACGCGGAAACTGCCGCAATGGAGCGTCCGATCCGGGCGAAGCGGGATCTCAGCTGGGCCGACCTGCGCACTCTGCAGGAGGCCGCACCGCAGGCGGAACTGGAATATCGATTTGTATTCTACGGACGCTATCTGAGTACGCTGGCGGAGGAGATGGATCTGAACCACAGCGTCATGACGGACGAGGGTGCGGCGGTGCGCGAGATCCTGCCCCTGATGAAGCACTGCAAGCGCCTGGATATGGACTCCTGCGGCGTCTCCTCCGAGCGCATGGCGGAGATCCGGGATGCCTATCCGGATATGGAGGTCATCTGGAGAATCTGGTTTGCCAACGGCCAGTTCACCATGCGCACGGATTCCGAGCGGCTCTGGTGTGCCAACTTCTACCCCTATATGACCGATGAGTACACAAGAGAACTGCAGTACCTGACGAACCTGAAGTATCTGGATCTGGGCCACAATCTGGAGTTGCACAACTGGGATTTCATGCGGACCATGACCAATCTCGAGGTGTGCATCATTACGGCAAGCGGCTGGGATACACTGGACATGCTGGAAAACTGCACGAAGCTGGAATTCCTGGAGATCGTCCCCTGGGCCCATATTGAACTGGATCTGCATCCGCTGGCGGGCATGCAGGACCTGGAGCACCTGAACATCTGTGGCATGGGCCAGACAGAGGGATGGGAAGTGTTGCTGGGCATGCCGAAGCTCAAACGCCTCTGGATCGGAAGCCATACGGCCTACTTCTTCCCGGAGGGTGCGATGGATCAGATCCTTGCAGCCCATCCGGACACGAATATCCTCTACAAGACTGACGGAGCAGCCACCGGAAGCTGGCGCATGAACCCGGACGGAACGGTTCCGGAACGCTATCTCCTCCTGCGGGAACAGTTCGACTATGACCACTGGCCGCAGGTAGCGCCCTATCCTTATAATGACCCGAAATACAATGCACCCTGGGCGTGATGAAAGGGCAAGGGTTTTCCCCCGCCTGCGGCGGGGGAAAGAATAGAACATAAACGCGAAGTACAATGCACTCTGGGCATGATAATAGGCAAGTGTTTCCCCGCCTCCGGCGGGGGAAAGAACAGATCATAAATGCGAAATACAACCCATCGTGGTGAAGAATAACAGGCGGTTTTTTCTATGGAAGAGAATATCACTTGCAAAGTCTCGGTTCTCTGTGCAGCATACAATCACGAGGAGTATCTGCGTCAGACGCTGGACAGTTTCCTGAATCAGAAGACGGATTTTCCCTTTGAGGTGCTGGTGAATGACGATGCGTCCACCGACAGCACGGGGGACATCATCCGGGAATATGCGGCAAAATACCCCGACGTAATCCGGCCCTTCTATCAGAAGGAGAATCTCTATTCCCGGCGCATTAACCTCTATGACGTGGTATTCTTCCCGGCCTGCCGGGGTGAGTACATTGCGGTGTGCGAGGGGGACGACTACTGGAACGATCCGGAAAAGCTGCAGCTCCAGGTGAACTGGCTGGATACCCATCCGGAGTATTCCGCCTGCGTGCACAACAGCATCGGACATTTTGCGGACCAGCCGGACAAGGTCCTCTTTGCCCAGGACGGAGACCGGGATATCCCGTTTGAGCAGGTAGTGCAGGGCATGTCCCACGCGTATCACACCAGCTCGATCCTGGCCCGGCGCGAGTTCATCCTGAATCCGCCGGATTACCGCGATGTGGCGTATCACCAGGGCTACTTCACTGACTACGCTATCGGCGTGCGGCTCGGTCTCTCGGGAAAGGTGCGCTTTCTGGATCGCTGCATGTCGGTCTACCGGATCGGCAGCAACCCCTCCGCCTGGAGTAAGGGTGTCGGACAGGAGTATCACAAGCTCAAGCGTTTTGTCAGCGGTGAGATCGCCATGCTGAAGACCGTGAAGCAGCACCCGCTGACCCCCGAACAGGAGGCGGCCATTGATCAGGTCCTGCTGGAGCGGGAGTACGAGCTGCTGTACATCGAAGGGCGCGTCGACGAGATGGTGAAGCCGCCCTATGACAAGATCCACCGGAGTATGGGAAAGGGTCGTGTGATCTCTACCGAGGTCAAGCGCATGCTGCCCCATCTGCACCGGCTCTACCGGAAGCGCCGCGGATATGAGGACTGAGCACAGGGATGGGTAACGGAAGCAAAGTCGCAAGCAACTTCCTCTGGCGGTTTTTTGAGCGCTTCGGCGCGCAGCTGCTCAACATTGTGGTGGGCATCATCCTTGCGCGCAAGCTGGGACCCGGCCCGTCCGGCCAGATCGCTGTGGTGCTGGCGGTGATCAACATCCTGAAGGTGTTCGCCGACAGCGGCATGGCAAACGCCCTGATCCAGA
>CAZMXF010000319.1:0-3560 GCA_964570015.1 uncultured Oscillospiraceae bacterium
AACACTGGCGAAGCCTGTTTAATTCCAGAGACAGCGCAGCAACACCGAGCATCATACACAGGATGCCCATGACTTTCATCATCTTCGTTATCCTGTTCTCTTATCCTTTTTCTTACAGACCGTTTGTTTTTACTTGTTCTTTTCACTGTTAAAACGCTGTCAGCTCCATAGGGACTGCCAAGCCTTTCATCCTGTCCATCAGATCAAAGTACTCTTCCCGTGTGATGCTCTGGTCGCTGGACTTCCGGTCCATGAACATGCTTTCCCGGTCTTCGTATACTTTGAAACAATCTGTATCCGACATCACGATTCCGGTGGCAATCTCAAGTTTGCTGCCTTGCAGGAAGTAAAGAATGGACAGACTATACGCCGCACCGCCGGATCCTTCATGCAGAATCAGGTCATCCTCAGCCAGATAATAGCGCACACGGGCGCTGCTGACTAGGACTCGGACCGGCACCCCATTTTCAAGGGTGAACATATCATAGATCAACGTCTCATCATAATAATTCGCCCCTGTTGCCCCGATCAATAATTCAGGAATACCATTCCCGTCCAGATCTCTCAGGCAGAAACCGAGCTCTCCTCCACTCCTGGACAACTCGCTTATGCCTGTTTCTCCCAGAATGAAATAATAATCTCCCCTCTCTGTGGTATCCATCCCATCCGGTTCCGCTCCGTCAAGGAAAGACAGATATGTATCCAGTACGGGTGCGTAATCGGACAAATAGTTTGGTTCTGCCGCCTGAGAATGCTTCTGTACCAACGCCTTTGTCAGGCTCCAGAATTCCTCGTCATTTGCTACCTCATAGTTGCCTCTCCGTAACGTCAGCCAAGTTCCTTCAAACCGCGCACCATACCGACTTCCGTCACTCAAAGTAAATGCGATCAAAGGATACCAATCCGTGATGCTCATATTCGTTGGGCCAACAAGCTGGATTATCGTAATGGCTTTCCATAGTGCAGCTATTTCTTCAGGATCCGTCGTTGTAAATTCAGACGTGGAAAAGCCATAGCCGTCTGTATAATAGACAGATTCTATTGTCGCTCCGTTATCCAATGCTTTGGCCATTTCGTTCAGGCCTGTTTCCAGCATAAACTCCGAATCAACCAGGATACTGTCCGCACCCGGCCCCAGGAACTCGCAATCTGCCACTACATCGTTCAGCATACTTCCGATGGTCATCCCATTGGATTCGATTTCTTTGGACGCGAACATGTAGGTGAGTCCATCCATCGTGATAACCACTCGGCGGTCGCGCACATCATATCCTCTGACAGTGTAGCCGTAGTCTATCTCCCAGCATCGCTTATTGCCGATGGTTTTCCGTGTTGCCGGGGATGTAACCAGCAAATCAGTATATTGCCGCTGCATATACTCCGTGAAATCCGTGATGAATTTTTCCGGGTCATCATAGCGGTAAGGTCTCAGCATCACATAAGGGATCGATCCTTCTTGCTGGCCGAAAATATAATACTCGCTTCCCTGTAGAACTGCTGTCTTCCCATCAGGGACAGTGATCTTGACGTTCCAGTCAGCGAGAGTATCGGTGTTTTTCGCATAGCATAGCGGCGTCATGGAGAGGATCAGGACGAAGATAAGAACAATAGATATCTGTTTTTTCATTTTAAGCCTCCTTCACTCTTCTGGTTAATGGACTGGCTTTTCAACTCCATTCCGACAATTCTTCTTTTTTCATTGTATCAAGCCACCTGTTTGAATGCAATGAAAAGCTTTTACTGCATAAGAAGAGCGATGGTCTGGCAGCAAACGCACTGCTCAGGCCGTCGCTCTGTTTTACAGCCCTTTCCGAAGAAAGAGGGCTTTACTTTTTCGATGTTAAAATACGCCACTGTTATACAGAGATCCAATCAAACTGAGCACACCGAGCACCGTTCCGATAATACACCAGGTTCTGGCACTGGACATTCTGGCCTGCTGTTCCGCAACAGTCTGGGCTTTATTGATTCCGGCAGTTTTCACAATCGCCACGATACCGGGAATCAGACACAGGAACAACGTGATGATCGCCCAGGCAAGCAGACCTCCAGTAGAAACCGGCGGCACTGTCTGGGGTACACTATACTGTTGAGGCGGCGGAGTCTGCTGGGGAGGAGGCGTCGGGGTACTATCTTCCTCGGGGAAGCTCACCGGCTTATAGGGTGCGGGTTCCGTCTGTTCAACGGGTACCTCGGGTTGCGGCGCACCGCACTCTTGGCAGAATTTCGCATTGAATGAGACATCAGAACCACAATACGGACAAGTAGCCATTGTTTTCTCCTTTCTTTTTACAGTTAATCATCTTATTCTAAAAGTCCTCACGGAGCAAGAAAAGATAAAGGCGGTAGATTCCTCGCGATCCAGAACAGGAAAATCAAGACACAGCAACTCGTGGTCAACCATTGCGGAATGAAGACCGGCTTCAGATTCAGGCCCGGAAGCATAACCCGGAAGAACTCATGCAGAAAAACCGATAATGCAGGAATCCCAAGAGGCAGAAACAGTAAATTATGCTCAAACGCACCTCTCCAGTCCCCATGCATCAGAGAATACAGGGAGCGGCCGGAACCACACCCCGGGCAATACAGCCCGGTCAGTTCATAGAAAACACACCGCATCCCTCGACCGCCGCTGTACACATAGACGCAGGCCAAGACAGTTAACGCCGGGAGACACAGCATGATCAATATTCTCTGCCAGCGTTTCATGACTGTAAGCATTTCTCCAAATCACATTTCAATAACGAACAAATATGCTCATATTTTACGCTATGAAAAACAACTTGTCAATTTCTGAAGCGAAAAGTGATTAATGTGGATTATACTTTTTTAACATACACAGTCTTTTCTCCAGTGGACAATTATCATTCTCAGTGCTACAATACCTCCATCACCAAGTCAGAAAGGACTGTTATTATGACCCTCAAAGAACTCCGTGAAAAGGAAAAGATTTCTCAGGCTAAACTCGCCAAAGCGCTCGGCGTAAGCTCCACCCTGATCAGCGCAATTGAAACCGGTGTCAAGCCAGCCAGCAACGCAGTCATAGGCAAGGTAAAGGAAGTATATGGCGTTGTGATTGAAAAGGCCGCTGTGGCGGAAGCAGCTGTCAAGGCAGAAGCGGCGAAGGTTGAAGCAAAAGCCGAAAAACAGGTCAAAGAAACGAAAGCCAAAGCAAAAGCCGCTGGTGAAAAGGCTGAGAAAGCCGTCGAGCAGGCGGAAGTTGTTGTTAAGGCTGAAGCGGCCAAGGCTGAGGCAGAAGCCGAAAAACAGGTTAAAGAAACGAAGGCCAAAGCAAAAGCCGCCGGTGAAAAGGCAAAGGAAGTTGTCAAAAAGACCAAGGCTGCTGTGAAGGCCGAAACAGCAAAAGTGATTAAGAAGGCCCCCGGCTCTGTTACGATTCAGTCTCCCCTTGGTGGAGAGATTACACCAGCTGAAATTCTGGCAAGAATACCCGCCGGTGCCGACAAGGTTTACATTCGCGTTGATCAGAACAAGGCCTACTGGGTTAAGGGCGACGAGACCGGATCCGTGGATCTCTGGTAATATGGTTTGAGCAGGTC
>CAZMXF010000320.1:0-3540 GCA_964570015.1 uncultured Oscillospiraceae bacterium
CGATCGCCATGATCATCGCGGCGTCTCTCGGGTCGGTATCCCAGAGCTTCAGCTCACGGGTGTACTTCGGGCCGGGCTTTTCCACCTTGGCCGGTTCGGCGGCGGGGGCCGGAGCAGCCGCAGGTGCAGCCGCGGCTGCGGCCAGGGCGGCTTTCTTCTCCACGCTGTCGCCGACGGCGGTCATGATCTTGATGATGGCCATGAGCAGAATCAGCGCGAAGAACACCACCATCAGACCCGTTACCGAGTACAGGCAGGCATCTCCAAACGTCATGGCTTAGCCCTCCAGTTCCTTCAGGATCGGCCGCGGGTCGGTGATCCGGCCGGTCAGGGCGGAGGCGGCAATGGTGGCAGGGCTGCCAAGGTAGATCTTGCTGCTGGCCGGGCCCATGCGACCGAGGAAGTTGCGGTTATTGGTGGCGAGAATGACCTCGTCCTCTCCGACCACTCCGCCGCCGCGGCCCTGGCAGAGGCTGCAGTAGGGCATAGTGACCATGGCGCCGGCCTCGGCGAAGATCTGCATATAGCCGAGTTCAATGCACTTCTTGTATATTTCTCTGGTGGCACAGGTGACAAGGAATTTCACATTCGTGGGCACATGATGACCCTTCAGGATCTTTGCGGCCATAGCCATGTCCTCGAGACGGCCGTTGGTGCAGCTGCCCAGGAAGATCTGGTTGACCGGGGTGCCGATATACTCAGTAACCGGATGGACGTTGTCCACAAACTGGGGCACCGCCAGGTTCGGCACGAAGTCCTCTGCCTTGTAGCGCAGGACCTGTTCATAGCACTCGTCCGGTCCGATGGTCATCCAGGCAACGTCTTCCGGATTCACGCCGCTGTAGGCGCAGGTCTTGGCATCAGGGGCAAAGAGGCCGACTTTGGCACCGCATTCGACCGCCATGTTGGAGATGCAGATACGGGCGTCCATGCTCATGGCGTCCACTGCCGTGCCGCAGAATTCCAGAGAGCGATAGGTTCCGCCGTTGGCCGTCAGGTCACCCAGCACGCGCAGGATGATGTCCTTGGACATGACGCCCTCGGGCAGCACGCCGTCGATCTGGATCTTGATGGCGGAGGGAACGCGGACCCACATCTCACCGCGGCCCAGCGCTGCTGCCATCTCGGTGTAGCCGACGCCGGTGGAGAAGCAGCCCACCGCGCCGTAGGTGGTGGTGTGGCTGTCAGTGACGAAGATCACATTGCCTGGTTTTGCGTAGCGGCGTTCGGGAATCAGCTGGTGACCGATGCCCTCGCCGATGATGTGCGTGCCGAAGTGATATTCATCCACCAGGGTGCAGCCGGAGCGGAAGGACTCCGGATCATCGAACATGACGCAGGGCATCTGATGGTCGTCGATGACTCCGGCGGTCTCGGGATGGGCGACTTCGGTATAGTTCATACCGCGCAGTTTCCGCAGCACCGGACCGGTGTATACATCCAGGACGAAGAGCCTGGTCGGCTGGGCCATGACGATGTCGCCGGGGCGCAGAGAGGCGGAGTGGGTATTGCGCATCAGGATTTTCTCTGCGAGGGTATGCTCGCCGACATATTCAGGCTCGGGCGGCAGAGGCTTTTTTTCTTTCGCTTCACCCCGGGCTTTGGCCTCGTTCTCCTTCTCGCAGGCCTTGACAAGGCCGCCTGCCTCAACGATCTCGAGGAGGTTGTCGGGGATCTTCGGGATGGGGTATTCCTTTCCGTCGAACTCGACACAGAGTTTTTCAAGGTCAACAGTAACGTGGTCACCGTTCTGAACGTGCTTGTAGAGTTCGTCGTTCTCCAGCAGGAGCATGCCGTTGTTGTAGGAGTTGCGGAAGAAGATGCGGGCGAAGCTCGGTGCAATGACACAGCGGATCCCGGCTACTTTCATGGCTTCGGGGGCCATCTCGCGGGAGGAGCCGCAGCCGAAGTTCGGGCCGGCGACGATGATGTCGCCCTGCTGGATCTGAGCCGCCAGATCCGGGTACAGAGGCTCGAAGATATGCTTGATCATCTCTTCCATCGGAAGGCCGAGGATCTGGGTCGGCGCAATGATATCGGTGTCGATGTCCTTGCGCATCAGCCATACGCGGCCGGAAAATCTTTTTTCCATAGTGTCCTCCTCTCAGTTCGCAGCGGGGCAGACATAGCCCGCGATGGCACTCTCCATGGCGGTGGCAGCACTGCAGAGCATGGTCGGGGCATCCCCCTCGCCGTTGCAGTTGGGGCAGGCACGGCTGCCGGCGGAAAGCACGGTATCCTTGTCGTCAACAAGGCCCTGGCTGTGGGCGTAGCAGGCGGAACAGCCCTGGTTCATCACCAGTGCGCCTGCATCCATAAACTGAGCAATGAGCCCCTCATTCGCCGCCTGGATATAGATATCCGTAGAGGCAAAGGCCACCAGCGTACGCACCTTTCGCTGAACCTTGCGGCCCTTGATGACCGCGGCCGCAGCACGCAGGTCTTCGATGCGACCGGCAGAGCAGCCGCCGATGAAGACCGACGTCACAGGGATCTCCTTCAGTTCTGCTGCCGGAACCGTCAGTGTGAAATCATTGGGTCCTGCCACCATGGGGACCACTTCGGCAAGCTTCAGGACAGCGTCCGGCCACTCACAGCTCTCTTCCTCCAGCGCGGCGTCACAGCCGGAGAGGCTCAGCAGCTGGAAGAAGGCAAGCTTCTCGCTCCCTTCCGGTACATCACCGGAGACCAGAACCAGTTTCCCGGTTGTGTCACCCAGCAGAGAGAGCGCCGCGATAGCCGCATCCTTGGCACAGGCAGGAGCCTTCAGGGCGCCTTCGAGACGCAGGTGCAGCTTTGCGGGGGCGTTCAGACTGACTTCGCCGCTGAGTACCGCGGCCGCCAGTTCCTCGGGGCTCAGCTTCACGGCCAGCACGCCGCAGGCTCCGTAGATGCTGCCGTAGTCGCCGCAGTGGGCAACAATCTGGCCCGGTTTCACGACTTTTTCCAGCATCAGCTGGTAGTTCGTGCCGTAGCCGTTGAAGAGCTCGCAGCCGCGCTCGGTGGCAAAGCGGATCAGCTGTTTCTGCCACTCGGCGTGTGCTTCGCTGCCGCAGGGAGTCTGATGGTCAATGAAAACTTTTACTTTGCCGGGATCGGAAATTGCTTTGCCCTCCAGCAGGGATGGAACGGTTTTCGCCGTTCCATCCGTGAGGACGAAGAAATCCGGTTTCAGGGTCAGCGCCGTACCGGGCGCAGCTTCCAAAACAGAAGGTATTTTATTCACGGGAAATCTCCTCTCGTACTATTCCGGTGTGCGTTGGTGAGATCAGGCCTGTCCGGCCAGTCTCTTGTACTTGGCATAGCGGTGGGCGGTGAACCGCTCCGCCTCGGCGAAGAGTTCTTCCGCGCGCTCGGGGAAGGTGCGGGTCAGGGAGGAGAAGCGAACTTCGCCCATCATGTATTCGCGTAGTTTGCCGTTGGGCTCGCCGGAGTCGAGCTGGAACGGATTCTTGCCCTCGTCCTCGAGATCCGGATTGTAGCGCCGGCCGCACATATTCACACTGACGGTCGGACGTGATCTTCCCTTTTTTCGCGCAG
>CAZMXF010000321.1:0-3536 GCA_964570015.1 uncultured Oscillospiraceae bacterium
AGCCTTACCGGTCACCGTGTCGGGAGAATGCTGGAGACCACGATGACCTCCATGGAGATGCCTGCATTCGAAATGGGCAGATCCGCCGCCAAAATGACCATTGACGACATTGAAGCCGATTCCAAGCACAAGCCAGGCCGACGGCACCTGACCTTTGCCACAACGCTGGTGGAACGTGAAAGCACATAATGGAAAAGGACGCTGCGTCAGGAAATGCAGCGTCCTTTTCTTATAGATATGTAATTTATATTTTATTCGTGAACAACCAGTTCCAGGACATCCGGACGGGAATAATGACCGACGGCATCGTGCTCCATTTTGCAGGCCGCGGGTAAAGTCATGTCGAGGTCGGCATAGAGAATTGTCTCCTCGTCCCAGACCGGCGACATCATCGCATGCCCGTAGGGGTCGATGATGCAGCTGCCGCCCCGGCAGACCATATCGGGCTGGTCCTTGATGTCGTCGATGGTCTGCAGATCCGTGGGATAGGAGGACTTGCGCACCACCATGTCGCAGTTGATGAAGTAGCATTTTCCCTCAATGGCAATGTGCCGGATGGTAGCCTGCCATTCGGGATTGTCGTTGGTATTCGGGGAGATATAGATTGTGATCCCCTTCTGATAGAGCGCCACGCGCGCCAGCGGCATGTAGCTCTCCCAGCAGATCATGCTGCCGATTGGACCCCAGGGAGTCTCCACCACAGGGAAATAGTCCCTGTTGGCATCACCCCAGACCAGGCGCTCCGAACCGGTGGGTTTCAGCTTGCGATGTACGCTCCAGCTTCCGTCCGGGGAGAAGATCACATTGCTGTTATAGAGCGTGCCGTTTATTGCATCCCGCTCCGAAAAGCCCATGCTCACATAGGCTTTGGCATCTCTGGCCGCATCCGACAGCTGTTTGAATTCCTCTCCTCCGGCAATCAGGGAGGCGTCGTAATATCGCTTCCAGTCCGCCCGTCCCGCTTCGGTCCGCTTTCCCATGCTGAAGCCGAAGTTCATTCCGATCGGGTAGCCCGGAATAAAGAGCTCCGGAAACACGATCAGCTCCGCCTCTTCCGCCGCAGCATTCCGAATGCAGCGCAGCGCCTTCTTCAGTCCGCCCGCTTTGTCAAACATCACCGGTTCGGCCTGAATCACGGCGATCCGGCAGGTTTCCTGTACGTCTTTCATCAGAATCAGCCTCCTCCGAATGTCCTTGTGTTTTTTATATTTTACAGCATGTCGATGATGCCTTGAATACCGTATTCCTCATAGATCCCCTTGTACCAGGACACTTCGTCCCGGATCAATTCGTCGATGACTCGCATGCCCAGCAGTTCCACCGGCGCCCGGTCATCTGTCATGCAGTATGGCCCTGCCTTATACGCCGTAAGTCCTTCCCGGACACGCGTGAGCAGTCCGCGCAGCTCCGCATCGCGGCAGAGTGCCACGTTGCGTTCCATGGTCTCCAGCATCTCCGGACAGTCGGAGGCAAACAGTTCCCGGTTTGAGCTGTACGGGACATCCGCAGTCCAGACCTCAGAGAACACGGCGGCAATCGTATCGGAGAGGTACTGGTTGATGTTCCCCTCCTTCTCTCCGCGCATGTTCATGTTGACGATAAGCACACCGTCTTCCTTCAGATGCTGCCGCACCATCGTGAAAAACTCAAGTGAGGACATCTGAAACGGGATTGTGATGTCCTGGTAGGCGTCCACCATGATCACGTCATACTGCTTCGTCACCGCGTTCAGATATGCTCTGCCGTCGTAGGTGCAGACGTACAGATCCTCCGGCATCTCAAAATACCGATGCGCAAGGCGGGTGATCTTCTCGTCGATCTCCACCCCCTCGACATGCATAGCCGGAAAGTATCGGGCGCACTGGCTCCCGTAGGTCCCGCTCCCCATTCCGAGGATCAGCAGGTCGAAGGCCTCTTTTTCCGCAAGCTTCTCTTCCGCACCAGCCATCATGGGTGCCGCCAGGGCGTAGTCGTAGTACATGCCGGTGAGGGACGCGTCCTTCCGGAGAATGGACTGGACACCGAACAGGACATTCGTCGAGAGGATGACGCTGTCGTCCGTCTCCTCCACCTGCAGATAGTTGTAGACCGACTCCCCCTCATAGACCAGATCGTTCTTCCAGAAGGCAAAGTTTGACCGATACCCCAGCACGCAGCTGAGGAGAAACACCACAATCCCCGCCACGGCTGCGGCGCTCCTGGTCTTCGTGCTGATGAAGTAGATCAGCCCCAGCACCAGCAGGATCCCCACAAAGATCAGGAAGGTGATCGATGTTCCGACAGCCGGGATGGTCACAAAAGTCGGCACAAAGGTTCCGATGATACTGCCGATGGTGTTCGCCGCTCCCAGCGTCCCGACGATCCGGGCATTGTCTTCCAGATTCTCCATGGTGTACTTGGCCAGCGACGGCGTCACCGTCCCCAGCAGGAAGAGCGGAAAAACAAAGATGACCATGCAGGCCGCAAAGGCCGCCCAGATCAGGAAATTGGCATTCACCGAAAAGATCATCACCGCGGAGATGCCGAGGATGACATATTTTCCGACCACCGGAATCAGGGCGATCCAAATGGAAGCGATGAGGATCCGCCGGTACAGCCGGTCCGGATTCGGGTCCCGGTCCGCGCTGCGGCCGCCGTAGAGATTGCCGAGGGCCATCGCGATCATGATCGTCCCGATGATGATGGTCCAGACGATCTGAGACGAGGAGAAGTACGGCGCCAGCAGCCGGCTGGCTCCCAGCTCCACCGCCATGACCGCCATTCCAGCGAAAAACTCCGTCAGGTAGAGATAGACCCTGTTCTTGAGGATCGGTCTCGTCATTGCAGAATCAGGTCGCAGATGCGGTCCACGGTCTCCGTCGGGAGATCCGCGTACATCGGCAGCGTCAGCACCCGCTCCGCCACATGCGCCGCGACCGGGGTCTTTGCCGGGTCAAATCCGGCTTTTCCCGCATAGCAGACAAAGGCGCTGGTCAGGGGGTAGAAATATTTCCGCGGGATGATCCCGTTCTCCGCCAGACGGGCGAAAACCTCGTCCCGGTTCAGACGGAAGCCGTCAAACACCACCGGGTAGTAGGCGTAGTTCGGCCGGATCTCTGCCGGATGCGCATTCAGCTGCAGGCCCGGCACTCCGCCGAGGCGCTCGTCATAACGCTGCGCTACCAGACGACGCTTTTCGATCTCTTCCTGCAGATGGCGCAGATTGCAAAGCCCCATCGCCGCGCAGAACTCGTTCATTTTTGCGTTACCGCCGACATAGGCCACCGTCTCCTCGTCATGGATGCCGAAGTTCTTCAGGTCGCAGAGTCTGCGCCGGATCTCCGCGCTGTGACAGCAGACCGCACCGCCTTCCACCGTGTTGAAGACCTTTGTCGCGTGGAAGCTGAACATCGCGGCATCGCCAAAACAGGCTGAGCTGACACCGTTTCGGAATACACCGAAGCTGTGGGCCGCATCATAAATGACCGGCAGACCGTGCCGTGCCGCGATCTCTCCGATCCGGTCCACATCGCAGAGATTTCCGTAAACATGGACCG
>CAZMXF010000322.1:0-3524 GCA_964570015.1 uncultured Oscillospiraceae bacterium
GTCTCGTCTTCCTTCGGAATGAAGAACATCAGGGCCTCTTCGCCGTTGTCCTGGAAGCGGCGCTTGCAGACGAAGCTCAGACTGATGTCATAGCGCTCATACATACGGCGGCCCTGAATGAAGTAGTTCATCTTGGGGCGCTCCTTGAGCATACGGGCGACAGACATGATAAGAGCGTGAAAGACAGTGGTCTTGTAATCGGGATGAGTGGCGTTTTTCGCGTCCAGATAGGGCAGCAGCTCCGTCACGTCGAAGCTGTCTTTCATGAATACCTCGGCGTCGGTGCGGTTGGGCATCAGGTGCCCCATGATGGTCTGCAGTCCCGGTACATCGCGCACCCAGCGCCCGTCTCTGCGATCGCCCATGCGGCGTTTCGGTTTTGTATCAGCCATATCATTATCCTCCCGGACTGATCTTTCAAATTTCTGAAGGGATTGTACTCTATCTCTGTGAAAAACACAAGACCAAAGACGAGATTTGAACAAAAATAAAAATAAAAAAGCAGTTGGCTGAAAATATCCGACTGCTTTTCCGATATGACTCTGAAAAATGGGGGAGACATCATCCTGCTTTCGGCGGCTGTTAATAAAATCTTTATGCTTCGGAAATAAGAAATTACGCAGTTTTTATAGCGGTTTTGTCATAATGAAAATGTAGATGTCGTTGTCACATTATTGATGCTGACGGCGGCTACACGGCTGGAAATGGTTCTTCTTGGGTCGAATCTGTCCAACTCCGGCATCATGGAGGAGGTTTCGGGACATGGATAAATGGAAAGTCATGGTCGTGGAGGACGATGCACCTGTCCGACACCTGATCACAGCTTCTCTTTCAGCCGAGGACTACACCGTAATCGTTGCTCAAACTGCGGCAGAGGCTGTACATCTCGCGACAACACGCAATCCATATATGATCCTTCTGGATCTCGGCCTTCCGGACGGCGACGGAGTCGAGGTGATCAAACAGATTCGTGTCTGGACAGAAACACCGATCATTGTAATCAGTGCCCGGGATGAAGACACGGACAAGATTGAAGCGCTGGATGCGGGAGCGGACGATTATCTGACGAAACCGTTCTCCGTCGCAGAGCTGCTGGCCCGCCTGCGTGCCACGCAACGTCGTTTGGCCTATCTTGCAGCGGGGAATACGGATGCCGTTTTCAGGAACGGAGATCTTGTCATCGATTATGCGGCGGGACGCGCGTATCTGGCAGGGCAGGAGTTGAAGCTGACACCGATCGAATACCGTTTGCTCTGCCTTTTGGCACAGAATGTCGGGAAAATCCTGACCCACAAATATATCACCCAGAAGATCTGGGGCATCGGATGGGAAAATAATATTGCCTCCCTCCGTGTGTTCATGGCAACCCTGCGGAAAAAGCTGGAGACCTCGCAGGATTCTCCTACCTATATTCAGACACAGATCGGCGTCGGATACAGAATGCTGAAGCTTTAACTGACTATCAGAAAGAGGGAGCTCTATGAAAACAAACAGTACGGTCCGCTCCGGCTTTCTCCTGGCCGCCCTCGGGATGATCTACGGAGACATTGCCACCTCACCGCTGTATGTGTTCAAATTTATTGTTCAGGGAAGCGGAGGGACAAAGGTCATCAGCGAAGAACTGGTGCTCAGCGCGCTGTCTCTTGTTCTCTGGTCCCTTCTGCTTGTGGCAACGGTAAAGGGTGTTTTGCTCCTGCTGCGTGCGGATAACCAGGGGGAAGGAGGCCTTTTTGCACTCTATGCGCTTGTGCGCCATCGCGGGAGCTGGCTCCTGATCCCGGCTGCACTGGGCGGCGCGGCGCTGCTGGCGGATTCGGCTCTGACACCCGCTCTGACCTTGACTGCGGCCGTAGAGGGCAGTCAATCAATGGTTCTTGATACCTTCACCGGTTTTCGTGCACGGGGTGCGGTCCTCCTGGTGCTTGCACTTCTCACGGTGCTGTTTATGCTGCAGGGACTCGGCAGCCGACGCACCGGGTACTTTCTCGGGCCTGTGATGCTGGTCTGGCTGCTCTTCATCGGGTTTGCCGGAGCCATGCAGTTCCCCGGAGCGCCTCAGGTTCTGCGCGCATTTGACCCGCGGCTTGGCTTGCGATTCCTGTTCGGTCCAAAGAATCCAATGGGCTTTGCTTTGCTGGGACTTGTATTTCTTTCCGTGACCGGGACGGAAATCCTGTATGCCAACCTGGATTTCGCCGGGAGGAAAGCGATCAGCCGCACGTGGCCGTTTGTGCTGCTCTGTCTCTGCCTGAGTTATCTGGGGCAGGGTGCATGGCTGATCAAACAGATCACGATTCCTGCGGCGATATCAGGTGCCGCGTCAGATCCCTTTTTCGGGATGCTGCCGAATGTGCTTCGCCTCCCGGCCTTCCTTCTGGCGTTGGCCGCCGCATGGGGCGCGTCCCAGACGGTGGTGAACGGCTCTTTCACCATCGTTTCAGAGGCGATCCGCCTGAATCTTCTTCCTCCCCTGGAGATCCGCTATCCCTCCGTTTCGATACGGCAGGAATACATCCCCGCCGTGAATTTCCTGATGTGGGTTTTCAGCTGTGCGGCTGTTGTGGCCTTCCGAAGCGGCCAGCGTATGGCCTCTGTCTATGGCCTGACCATCGCTGTCGCGATGCTGACGACCAGCGTCATGCTTTTTGTCTATTTCCGTTCTGAGAAACCCAGAGCCTGGCCGGCCCGCTGTGTGATCCTCCTGATCGGCATGTTGGAAACCTGTTTCCTGATCGCCGGTCTGGAGAAGCTGCTGACCGGCGGTATGGTGACGTTACTCCTGACGCTGCTTCTGCTGCTGGCGATGATCTCCTGGAACCGGGCGGAAGAGATCGAGAGAAGATTCGGGACCCGGCTTTTGCTGCCTGATTATCTGCCTCAACTGGAAGGGCTGCGTTCCGATACGAGATATGCGAGGCTGGCGGACAATCTGGTCTATATCGACAGCGGGGACGAGATGGAGACCGTGGATCAGGCGATTCTCTATTCCATTCTGGAGCGGGGGCCAAAACGCGCGCAGGCATACTTTTTCGTCACCGTCAGCACGGTCAGCGAGCCGAATGTGCAGCGCTATCAGGTAGAAACATTCGGAACGGAATACGCTTTCCGCCTGCTTCTGGAGCTCGGATACAAATGCAGCAGACCGCTGACGTATTATCTGAAGGACGTCTTTCTGGACATGGAAAGACAGGGCCTTGTTTCGCCCCGTCGGAAGAATTACTGTGTCAGCGAGGACTCTGCACTTGGTACCTTCCACTACTGCGTCCTCCGAAAGCGCGCATCCGGGGCAGAAAACTTTTCCATCCCCGAGTTGTGGGCATTGCGCATGCGAAACATCATGCAGGGACTGGCGGGATTGCGCGAGGAGTGGTATGCGGACGTGAATAACGACGTTGAAGTGGAACGGATTCCGATTTCTCTTGAAGAAGAAGCACCTGTTGAGGGCATCCGGCGTTTGATGAAAGATACGGATGATTCAGCTTTGCCGGACAAGGAAGACTGAGAGCAGAAGAAAGGGACTTTAT
>CAZMXF010000323.1:0-3501 GCA_964570015.1 uncultured Oscillospiraceae bacterium
CAGATTCCATGGAGCAGCGCCGGATCAGCTCATGCAGCTGCTGGCGGTCGCCGCCTCGTTTGACGCCCTCCATCAGGAGGTTTTCGGTGGCGATGAAGGGGAGATACTCCCGGACGGTGCGGTCGATGATCTTCTCGTTCACACGGAGACCGGCACAGACATTGCGTGCCAGCTGCAGAATTGCGTCCGCGCAGAGAAAGGCCTCCGGCATGGAGAGGCGGCGGTTGGCCGAGTCGTCCAGGGTGCGCTCCAACCATTGAGCGGAGGCGGTGAGCGGCGCATTCAAGGATTCCGCCATCAGGTAACGGCAGAGAGAGCAGATCCGTTCGCAGCGCATGGGATTGCGCTTGTAGGCCATGGCGGAAGAACCGATCTGGCTTTCCTCGAAGGGTTCCTCAAGCTGGCGATCGTGCTGCAGGAGGCGGATGTCCTGTGCCATGCGGTAACAGCTCTGGGCAACGGAACTCAGGGCGTTCAGGATGCGGGAATCGGTCTTGCGGGGATAGGTCTGGCCGCAGACCGGGAAACAGGACTCAAACCCGAATTCCTCAGCCAGCAGCTCATTCATACGGTCGATCGTCTCCCCGTCGCCGTCAAAGAGGTCCAGAAAGCTCGCTTCGGTCCCGGTGGTACCGCGGCAGCCGAGGAAACGGAGATTGTCCAGAACAAAGTCCAGTTCCTCCAGATCGGAAATCAGGTCCTGCATCCAGAGCGTGGCCCGTTTCCCGACGGTGACCAGCTGTGCGGGCTGATAGTGGGTATATCCCAACGTTGGCAGCGTCTTATACCGATCGGCAAAGTCCGCCAGAACAGCCAGCAGTGAGCGCAGCTTGTCCCGTAGCATTCTCAGCCCTTCGCGATAGAGGATCAGGTCGCCGTTGTCGGTCACATAACAGCTGGTGGCACCGAGATGAATGATTCCCGCGGCCGAAGGAGCGGCTTTTCCGTAGGCATAGATATGCGCCATCACGTCGTGACGGACTTCCTTTTCGCGGCGGGAGATACAGTCAAAGTCAATATCGGTCAGGTGTGCTTCCAGATCCCGGATTTGCTCTTCGGTGATCGGGAGACCGAGTTCGTGCTCCGTCTTCGCCAATGCCAGCCACAGCCGGCGCCAGGTCTCGGCACGCCGCTGCGCAGAAAAGAGCCGCTGCATGGAGACGGAGGCGTAGCGGGTAATCAGGGGTGATTCATAGCGATCATACATGGTATGTTCCTCGTTTTACTCTGCAGTTATCGGACGAGATAGGCATCCCGCTCGGCCCCGACGGAGACATAGCGGATGTGACAGCCGATCTGCGCTTCGATGTATTCAACATAGTGCCGGGCGGCCTCGGGCAGATCCTCCCAGCAGCGGACGCCGGAGATGTCACAGTTCCAGCCCTCCATTTCGATAACGACGGGAGCAGCCTCCGCCAGCGCGGCGGGAAAGGGGAACGCGTCAGTGCATGTCCCGTTCAGTTCATACTGGACACAGACCGGAATCCGGTCCATATAGCTCAGGACATCCAGCTTGGTCAGCGCGATGGAAGTGGCGCCCTGAACCTGTACCCCGTAGCGGGTGGCTACCAGGTCAATGGGACCGACGCGCCGCGGCCTGCCGGTCTTGGCCCCATATTCACCGCCGGCTTCACGGAGTTTTTCTGCCTCTTCGCCGAACATCTCGCAGACAAAGGGACCCTCTCCGACACAGGTGGAATAAGCTTTTACCACACCAATTACCTCATCGAGGCGGGCAGTCGGAAGTCCGGATCCCACCGGAGCGAAGGCTGCAATGGCATTGGAAGAGGTCGTATAGGGGTAGATGCCGTAATCGAGGTCGCGCAGCGCACCGAGCTGCGCTTCAAAGAGAATGCTCTTGTCTTCCGCGGCAGCCTGACGCAGCCAGGCGCCCGTATCGCGGACAAAGGGCCTGATCTTCTCTCCGTAGTCCTCGACCCACAGCATCAGCTGTTCCATGGTCCAGGGCTCTGCACGGTACACGCCGGACAGAATCAGGTTCTTCCACTCCAGAAGTTCCGACAGATGGGTTTTGAGATGCTCCGGATAGAAGAGCTCACCGGCCAGAACGGTTTTCTTCTGGTATTTATCGGAATAGAAGGGAGCGATTCCCTGTTTGGTGGAGCCGTATTTTTTGTCCTTCAGCCGGGCTTCCTCCAGCCCGTCGAGCTGGCGATGCCAGGGGAGAAGCAGGGAGGCGCGGTCGCTGATCAGAAGGTTCTCCGGCGTCACATTGACGCCCTTGGAGCGGACATCTTCGATCTCGGCCCAGAGGTTTTCCGGATCCAGCGCAACACCGTTCCCGAGAACATTCACCACATTCGGGTGAAAAATGCCGGAGGGCAGCAGGTGAAGGGCAAATTTTCCGTAGCGGTTTATAACGGTATGACCGGCGTTCCCTCCGCCCTGATAGCGGATGACGATATCGTAGGATTCGGTCAGCAGGTCGACCATGCGGCCTTTTCCCTCATCGCCCCAGTTGATCCCGACAATGGCACAGGTTTTCATCTTGTTCTCCTCCGTTGTTCAGCATATCCCCGACCGGGAACGGACAGAGTATACCCTGTCAGAAACGGAAAGTCAAAAAAGAATCTGGGAAAAGAACGGAAACGTCCTTTATCATAGGAAAAACGTATCGTATTTATAATGCAAACGGTATGATGAAAGAAATCATCGCCGTGCTAAAATACAATAAGTGAAAAGCCTTGGCCGGTACAAGGCCCGCTCGTGTATGAAACGCCGATTATTCGGCGTTTGTTTGCTTTGTGAAAAGTTTGGAATGAGGTTGTATCAACATGGATCAACAGGAATACATCAGTACAGGAATCAAGGGCCTTGACAAGGCAATCGACAGACTGAGACCCGGCGACACCGTCACCTGGCAGATGGAAAACATCGGTGACTACATGTATGTCGCGACACAGTTTGTGGTGGATGAAGCGCTGACCGACCGCCCCATGGTCTATCTGCGCTTCGGCGATCACGACGAGCTGATCCCGACGGAAGTGCTTCAGACCAGGGGGGCGAAGATCAAAAAGATCACGCTGGACCCTTCGGTCGGGTTCGAGACTTTTGCGGTACAGGTGCATCGGATTATCTCCTCTGAACCGGAGAACACGTTCTTTCTGTTCGACTGCCTCTCCGAGCTGCAGAGATACTGGTTCTCGGATCTGATGATTTGCAACTTCTTCTGCCTGACCAGTGAGTTCATTGCTTCCCGCGGAGCGCTCTGTTATGTTGCGCTGCAGTATGAGCGGCACATCTATGAGACCATTTCGAGGATCCGACACGCCACGAATGTCCTCATGAACATCCGGACGATGGACGGCTGCATGTATATTCATCCGGTGAAGGCCGAGGGACGGGACAGCAAGTACATGTACTTCCCCCTCCGTATTCACGGCTCGCAGTGCGAAACGGTCACTTCCAGCAGCGAGACTTATGCTATTTTTGATATTTTTACCCAGACCGGAGAACGCCGGGACTGCTGGGACAGCATGT
>CAZMXF010000324.1:0-3501 GCA_964570015.1 uncultured Oscillospiraceae bacterium
GTCCTGGCTTCCTTTTCCTTTCCGTCCTTGAGAAGCCGTTCCTCCAGGTCCGGCGCATAGTCGAAGTAGTCTTCGATGGGAGATTTGCCGCGGTTGGTGATGATCAGGATCTGCTCCACACCGGCGGCGACCGCTTCTTCCACGATATACTGCAGAACCGGTTTGTCCACCAGGGGCAGCATTTCCTTCGGGATGCTCTTGGTATTGGGCAACAGTCGGGTCCCCAGCCCCGCCGCGGGGATAATCGCTTTTCTCACTTTCATGGTTGCACCTCAGACTCTATTTTTATAATCTCCGCAGGAAGATTTTTACGCATGGAATACTCGCATCCGCAGTAATCCTGGCGATAGATGCCAAACTGTTCGCAGAGCTGTTTGGACCGCAGCTCTCTCCCACGTTTTTTGAACTCGGACGGAAGCCAGCGGATTCCGAACTCCTCTTCAAACTGCTCACCCAGCGCGTTGATTCGAAGCGGATCCTTGTGACGGGAGAGCGTCAATGTGCTGCAGTAGTAGTCAAAGTCGTTTTCGGCCGCATAGACGGCTGCTTCCCGCAGACGAAGACGGAAGCATTCCGTACAACGGGTACCGCCCTCCGGCTCGTGTTCCAATCCTTCCGTCGCCCGGTACCATGCTTCGCTGTTTCGCGGTCTGCAGACAACCCGGACCTGTTCCTCCAGTCCCATGGCGCGGATCAGCTTCTGCTGCTCCTCCAGCCGGAGGTCAAATTCCTCCTGGGGCCAGATATTCGGGTTATACCAGAACAGCGTCACGTCAAAATACTGTGTCAGGTACTCGAGAACCGGAGCGGAACACGGTCCGCAGCAGCTGTGCAGCAGCAGCCGGGGCCGTTTTCCCGCCTGCCGGGCAATGATTCCGTCCAGCTCCTGCTGGTAATTACGCCTCATCTCTCAGCTGCAGCAGTTTCTCTCTCTGAGTCAGTATTTCCTCCAGAAGCGCCTGGATGTCTGTTTCTGTCCCTGTCTCCGTCCGCAGCATCTCTGTCAGTTCCGAGGCCGGTTTGGCAACCGGTGTCAGAGCCAGGTTTCCGAGCATTCCTTTCAGGGCATGCGCAGCTTCAAATCCTTCTTTCCGGTCGTTTTTTTCCAGTGCGGCGCGTAATCTCTCAACCCCGGCATCATCTGCCGCCATATTGACCAGACGCAGATAAAATGTCTCATTGTTCATGCAGCGGCTCAGGCCCTCGTCCACGTTCGCGCCGTAGGCTTTGAGTTTTTCGATCGTCAGCATGTTGTTCTCCTCCTGTTTGTTTTTCAGGTTTACTGATCTGCTTTGTTATCTTCCGGGAACCAGGTGTTTTCATCTCCGTCTTCATGGATGACACTGTCCACCGCACTCTCGATCAGCTTGATCATCTCCCAGACCGAGCGGAACTGAATGGTTCTGTCCTCTTCCATCCACGTGATTCTCCCCTGCCAACTGCTGTTCTGCCGGTGCTGGACTCTCACAATGAATGTTCCGATATCCCCGTGTTTTGCCAGTAGCGTTTCGTCACTCATGATTCTTTTCCTTTCATGGATTCTTCCATCCGGCTTCGGTTCTGTGCCGAAGCTTCGATTGTTGGTTCCCGGATAGGGAAAGCGCAGCCAGTCATAGAGCTTTTCCATTCTCAGCGTCATCTGCCCGATTCCCTGGAACTGAACAGGGCTTTCGCTGTAACTGTGGTAAAACTCCCCGCCGAGTTCTCCTTCATCGTTCCGATTGATGCAGAGGATGACTCCGTTCGGTGCGCCGATGTACCATTGCGTCTTCTTCATACCGCCGTGACCCTCACAGTTTCTTCCGCATACCCGGGTCTGTCAGCTCCAGCGGCGGCTCCCAAAAGACGGAATTGACATAGTACCGGATTTTGGTTCTTTGCCGTCCGACGATGAACCGCTCGTTGATTCGCTTTTGCACCACACTGCAGTTCTCGCGAGTCGTGTTGACCAGCAGGGCAAGATACTGACCCTTCCCATACTGACACATCGCATCGCCGCGCCGGATGGAGCGTCGGACCGAATCCCCCATCCGTTTGGTAAGTTCTTCCAGCATCGGTCCCTCGCGCAGCAGGTTTCCCTTCCCATCAATGACCGTGCAGAGCATCAGATAGACCGATTGTCCGCCACGTTCCAGCATTCGCTCCACCATGCGGTAGATTCCCACAAAAATCGGATAGCTGACAAGATATCCTCCCGGGAAGTCGTCCCCCTTCCCGGATAGTTCCGCCTGAATCACGTCCAGGGTTTCATGCTGATGCTGGATTCCCGCACCCAGGCGTTCGAATTGCTCCAGCATTTTTCTGGACGGTCGAAGTCCCTGTTCGTTGAAGTAAAACTGCACGGTGTCATCATAGAGCTGACGCGCTTCCTCATAGCGGCCAAGTGAAACCATCGCCTCCATGGTCAATGTTTCCCAGTCCGCCAGCGGATCAATCTTCGAAGCCAGCAACCCGAGCTCTTCAAGTTGGAAGTAGTCCTGGTTCTGCCGCAGCATGGCAGCTCCGTGTTCCACACAGGTGCAGAACATCTCCTTCAGGCGCCTTGCTTCCTGTGCTGCCCAGATCACTGCCGTCTGATTTGAGAGGAACTCGCCGGTATACCAGTGTGCGGCTTCCTGATAAAGTGCAATTTTGACCTCCGGGTCCTCTTCGGCTTCCGCTTCACGGCAGAGTCGTTCGAATTCTGTCGCGTCCTCGATCAGGGGGATCTCATCTGTCCAGAAAAACACGCCTTTCCGCTGCACGATATAGTTGGCAGGAGGGAGCCCCGCTTTCTGCAGTTTCTTTTTCGTGTTGTAGATGACACTCTGCAGGGCATGGTGCACATTCGCCATGTCCCGATCTTCAAACAGCAGTTCTTCCAGACGATCTCTGGATACACCCCTTGCGCGGTTATGGATCAGGATCTGCAAAAGGGACGTCAGTTGTGACTCGCTGGCTTTGGAACCGCCAACGATCAATTTTCCATTCCATTGTATGGAGAAGCTGCCGAGCATTCTCACATACAGAACATCCTTTTTGGCTTCAGTCATCCTCATTTTCTTTCCTCTTCCCGACAACGGCATTTTCCGACTGATTCCGTTCTCTACCCGATTAGGATTCCGGCCAGCCGCTACATACCGCTGTTTCGTGTCTATGCCCAGTGAGTTCTGCCGAACTCAGATACTCAGCCGTTTTACCATGTTTTCATAATTGACGCAGGATAGCAGTGCGGTATCTTTCGTGATCTTCTTCTCCCGATAAAGCCGGAGAAGACTCCCGTCCATGGTACACATGCCGTCTGCAGCGCCTGCCTGCATAGCTGACTCCAGCTGATGGAGCTTATCTTCACGGATCATGTTCTGGATCGCCGTCGTGGATTTCATGATTTCAAACACCGGGATCTGCCCACCGTCTACAGACGGAACAAGCTGCTGGCAAACGACGCCTTTCAGGATCTGTGCCAACTGGATCTTCACCTGCTTCTGCTGATTTGCAGGGAACACGTCCAGGATCCGGTTG
>CAZMXF010000325.1:0-3490 GCA_964570015.1 uncultured Oscillospiraceae bacterium
CCCTGGTACATCATCGAATCCAACGACAAGAAATATGCCCGCATCAAGACGCTGAAGATCGTCATCAAAGCGCTGGAAAAAGCCTGTGAAGGCCAGTTGTAAGTGCTTATACGTGTGACGGATCATAAAAATGAGCAGAGTGGAGTGAATCAATTTGGCTGCGAAAGAGAAAGCCGCAACGGCTCAGGAGCCAACGAAAAAAGAGGAGAGTCTGTATATCAACCGGGAACTCAGCTGGCTGAGTTTCAATGAACGCGTGCTGCTGGAGGCGGCGGACACGACGGTGCCGCTGCTGGAACGGCTGAAGTTTCTGATGATCTATCAGTCCAACCTGGAGGAGTTTTACCGGGTGCGGATCGGTATCCTGACGCACCGGGCCATTCTGACACCTGACAAGAGAGATCCCGTTTCGGGTATGATGGCGGAGGAAACGATCCAGGAAGTGCTGCGTATCACGAGAGAACAGCTGAGCCTGATGGAGAGCGTCTGGAAAGCGGTCCGCAGTGAGCTGAAGCGCAACGGAGTCGAAGTTCTCAACTTCAATAAAATCAGCAAAGTCGACGAGCTCATGAGCAAGAAGCTCTTCGGAGACATCAAGAACCTGCTCTTCCCGAAGATCATCGATCCGAATCAGGCACTGCCGTTCTTCTGGGGCGAGGAGAGCTATGTGGTGGCATTCCTTGGCCGGAGCACGATCCAGAAACTTGCTATCATCCCGATGCACCGTGTCCCGCCGTATCTCAGCTTCGAGATCGACGGGGTACAGAAGATCGTCCTCACAGACCAGCTGGTGCGGCGTTTCCTGCCGCTGCTGCTGAAGAAAGAGAACATTCTCCAGTCGGCCGTGGTGAAGGTGACCCGGAATGCCGATGTGTTCCTCTCCCAGATGGCGGGAAAGGAAGACCTCAGGGAAAAAACCTCCAACATGCTCTCCAAGCGCAAACGGGAGACCCCGGTACGGGCGAAGATCTACGGCAAACTGACAGACCCGGCGAGAACCCTGCTGATCAAGAAACTCCATGTACCGGAGCAGCGCGTCTTCCAGGCGACAGTGCCGTTTGATCTCTCTTTCCGCTCGTGCATCGGTTCCCATGAGCATTTCCGCTACGAAGAGCGGAAGCCCGCGAGGGAGATTGGACTCAAAAAAGGGGAGTACTTCCGCTATATCGAAAAGCACGACCTGCTGATGAGCTTCCCCTTCCAGAGCATGATGCCCTTTGTGGACCTGATCTATGAGGCGGCGGACGACCCGGAGGTGCTCTCCATCAAGATTACGCTCTACCGCATGTCCGCCAGCAGCAAGATCGCCGCGGCCCTGGCCTATGCGGCAGACAGGGGAAAGGATGTGCTCTGCCTGCTGGAACTGAGGGCCCGTTTTGACGAGCAGAATAACATCGACTATTCCGAGATGCTGGAGGATGCGGGCTGCCGGATCATCTACGGCCTGCCGGAGCACAAGGTGCACTCCAAGCTCTGCCTGATCACCCGCCAGCACGGCGGAAACATCGAGACCATTACCCAGGTCGGGACCGGAAATTACAACGAGATTACCGGTGAGCAGTATACCGATCTCTCCCTGATCACCGCAGATCCGGAAGCAGGCAAGGACGCAGAGGCGACTTTCCAGGCACTGCTCGGGGGCGAGCTCCCGCCCGAAGCTCACACACTCTGGATTGCACCGTTGAGCTTCAAGAGCAGGGTGCTGGAATATCTCGACCGTGAAATCTCCAAGGGAACGGACGGGCGTGTGGCTATCAAATGCAACGCCATGAACAATCCCGAGATCATGGAAAAACTGATCGAATGCTCCCAGGCAGGCGTTCAGGTGGAACTCTTCATCCGCGGAATCTGCTGCCTGCGGCCAGGAATCCCCGGCAAGACCGACAACATCACCGTCAGGAGTGTCGTGGGACGCTGGCTGGAACACTCCAGAGTCTATTGCTTCGGCGAGGGCGAGGACGAGAAACTCTTCATTGGCTCGGGTGACCTGCTGAACCGAAATCTGGAACGCCGGGTCGAGGCTTTTGTCGAGATTCGTACACCGGATACGAGAGAACAGATCCATGAAATCCTGAATGCACTGCGGGAGGACAGAGAGAAGTCAAGAACCATGCAACCGGACGGAAGCTATATTCGGGAGCCGGACGGCGAGGGAAGCTCCTCCCAGGAGCGTCTGTACCAGTATTTCAGCAAGCGGCGGGTTTCTCTGGATGAAGAAAGGGATGCTCCGGTGATGTCCGTGCCGGAAGTTTCCATCCCTGTGAAGCCCATCGTCAGACAGCGGACAATCGAAGCAGAAACGGTGCAGAAGCCGGTGTCCACCTGGGAAAAAATCAAAAAACTATTCGGATAAGCGGAAGAATCCGGACCGAAACACAGAGGGAACAGATATGAAAAAGAAATATGACATCTGCCTGGACGTTGGTGGGACAAAGGTCCTCGGCGCCATCTTCAATGAAAACAAAGAGATCATCTACCGCCTGAAAAAGCGCTCAAAAGCAGGTGACAATCAGAGCAGCGACATCGAGCAGGTCATCATCAGCGTGGTGGAGGAAATGATTCAGGAATCCGGGATCGACAGGAAAGAGATCCGGGCTCTGGCATCCTGTGCCCCCGGCGTGATCGATCAGGAGACCGGAACGGTGCTCTTCACGCCGAATCTCCCGATGCGCAATTATGACATGAAGGGCGCGATGGAAAAACACTTCGGCATTCCGTTTTTTGTCGGCAACGATGTGAATTTGGGTGTCCTGGGCGAGTATAAGTACGGTGCCGGGCGGGGTTACCGGAACATTGTCGGTTTCTTTGTGGGAACCGGTATGGGCGGCGGACTGATCCTGAACGGAGAACTCTACACCGGGCATCAGTTCAAGGCGGCGGAGTACGGCCACATGATTCTGGACCCGGAGGGCCCCCTCTGCAACTGCGGACAGCGCGGCTGCCTTGAAGCGTTCTCCAGCAAACAGGGTATGAGCGCCTATATCCGGCAGCAGGTCTCCCGCGGCAGAGAAACCATGATGGCCGAAGCGGTTGCCGACGGCGTTTTCCGCAGCAAGAAGCTGAAGAAAGCCCTTGCAGCCGGGGATAAAGTCGCACAGGAGGCAGTAGACCGGGCCTGCCACTATCTCGCGGTGGCCACCGGCAACATGATCAACACCTTCAGCCCGGATCTGATTCTTTACGGCGGCGGCGTGATCGAGGCCCTCGGTGATCTCTTCCTCGAAAAAATCCTTGCAGAGGTGGACCGCTATTGCATGACCGCAATCCGCCCGACGGTGGATCTGAAGATTGCCGCACTGGGCGACGATTCGATCCTTTACGGCGACCTCGCACTGATCGAGGAACATATGTAACAAACAGACCCGCCGTACAGGCGGGCCTCTTTTGATCAATGAAGAGGAAACAAAGTATATTCTGACGGAAGAGAAGTGATGTCGATGTATGAACTGATGCAGGTGTCGGAGCACTGCTACTACATCCAGAGTCCGGC
>CAZMXF010000326.1:0-3475 GCA_964570015.1 uncultured Oscillospiraceae bacterium
TGCATCAGCGTCAGCTCACCGAGGCCATCAAGCGCGCCCGTCAGGTCGCTCTTCTGCCCTACGTGACCGACTGATATTGTTTGATTAAAACGCCCTGCGATGATCGCAGGGCGCTTTTTTATATTCTTTAATCCGTGACTCGAAACACCCGGCATCTCTACCGCTGCTCTGATCACAAGGCAGCAGCGGTCACGAAACTTCCACACCCCAGATCAGGACATCAAGCTGATCGTTTACCGAGAGGCGATAGGTCGTTTGCTCTGCCGGCGGAACATCGGTCTCCCAGGATCTGAGATACCGGAAGGTCACGCTGGTGATCCCCGGCTGTTCTCCTGAAATGTGGAACCAGTGCGTTCCGCCTGCACCGACCAGGTTTGATCCCATACTCTGCGAGAAATACTCGTCGCGAAGGGAGACAATCGACGGATCCTCAATCTCATAGGTCCAGGAATAACCCGTCGTCGGATTTGAGGGCAGGTAAAGATCCACAGCGTTCGGTACATAGTCGTTCACTTTGGTTGTATCCGGCATCATCCACGGTCCCTGAGAGGACGCTGCACCGATTGAGACAGCCGTGATGGCTATAATCAAAGCGGTCAATGTAATTAGTTTTTTCATCTCATATCTCCTTTCGGCTTCCTTCTGTTTTTTCCCGCGTTTTCTGTTCTGCGATATCTCTTTCCTCTCTGAAACTCAGAAGCTTTTTTCTTCTTTGCTCTCCTTCAGCCTCCTGCGCACATAGCGGAAAGCGGCATCTTCTCCCTCATCTTTCAGAACAAGAAGCATCTTCTCCAGTTCCGCAAGTGTATCCGGATGCATCATCAGATCCGGCAGGCCTTTCATCAGGTAATCATAGGGACTGGCATCGGTGTACTTTTCTTTCAGATACACCCTGCTGGCCGCGATTCTGTCACAGAACATTTCGGCCACATAGCGCATCGGCATTTTGTTTCCGGCGTAGTAAACTCCACCCTCCGGATTGAGCTGCCAATCGATCCAGTACTCAAAATGGTGCTTGTTCCGTCCTTTGTGATGCAGCCATGCCCGTGACATCCCTGTCTCGGCCCGTTCTGCATCATTCGGGCTGCGATAACCCTGATAATACCGGGCTCCGCGCCAGAATTCCTCAGGAGAATACTTGCTCAGGTCATGAGTCAGGCCCTGCCGGATAAGCCCGAGCCTCAGGCAGTATCGACAGACGAGATGGCGGTGTTCGCTGATCGTACGGAAATGAGCTATCGGATGCATCATGCTTTTGAACCGACCGACGTTTCCGTCAGTGCATAATCGAGGACTCGCCCGATCTCATCTCGGATGTTCTCATAACTCATAAAGAGGTGCGCTTCAAAAAGCTTTTTCTTCCCGTCAAAGAAACTCGGCACAGCGTAATAATCATACTGATCCGCCAGTTCAGGCTCCATGGATTCTTCTATCATGTGAATCGGAATCTCGCGATATTCGGGGTTCTCGGCATACAACTCCTCCAGCGCTCTGCGCGCTTTCGCACAGTAGCCGCAGTCGTCAAGGTAGAACATGGTCAATGCTTTCATTCCCTGTCATCCCCTTCCGAATTCCCTTTTATTATTTTACAATACTTTTGATCACAAGGCAAGAGCCTTTATCCCCTTTATATTCTATACTCTCACTTTGATTTGTTTCTGCTGCTGTTTTCGATCCGGAAAACAAGGTCGCCCAATCTCTGATGACGAAAAGAGCAGAGCCCGAAAAAGGCCCCGCTCTTTTCTTTATGTTTCTTCGCCTGACCGCTGGGCAATCATAACCAGGAAGGCGGTGCTTTCATTTTTTCAATTCTTTTCCTGCCGGGGGTAATCGCCCGCTGCGGACATACAAGGACACAAAGATGGCATCCGACGCATTTTTTCCCGTTCAGAACCGGCTTTCGCTCCGTGTTCAGCGTAATAGCCTGATGCCCTCCATCCGCGCAGGAGATCACGCACCTGCCGCAGCCGATGCATTTTTCCCGATGGAATTTGGGAAACAGAATCGTATCCCGCTCCAGTACATCTGTCGATTCGCTGACGGAGTCAAGAGCGAGCCCCTGTATTTCTTTGATACTGTGCAGTCCCTTTTCCGCCAGGTATAGGTTCAGCCCTGCTTTCAGGTCGTCAATAATGCGGTAACCATACTGCATCACCGCAGTGGTAACCTGTATGCTCCCCGCCCCCAGCAGGATAAACTCCAGCGCATCCTGCCAGGTTTCGACACCTCCCATAGCGCTCAGGTGCATTCCGGAAAGGGCCGGGTTCTGACCGAGTTCGGTAATGAAGCGCAGGGCAATGGGTTTGACTGCACTTCCGCTGTAGCCGCCCACAGCAGACATACCGTGCACGGCCGGGGAAGAAACATAGGTATGGGGATTGACCCCGATGATGCTCTTGATCGTGTTGATTGCCGCAATTCCGTCTGCCCCGCCTCGTTTTGCCGCTTCAGCCGCCGGGCTCATCTTCGCAACATTCGGTGTCAGCTTGGCCAGGATTGGAATCTTTGCTCCTCGTCTGGCCGCGGCGGTAAACCGCTCCACCAGTTCCGGTACCTGCCCGATATCCGAGCCCAGACCCCCCTCTGCCATATTGGGACAGGAAAAGTTCAGTTCAATGGCATCCGCACCGTTTTCTTCACAGTCTCTGGCCAGTTCCTCCCACTCCGCATCATTCTGTCCCATGATGGAAGCGAGTATGAACTTTGTCGGGAAATCGGCTTTCAACCGCCGGAAGATCTCCATGTTCTCAGCCACACTGTGGTCAGAAAGCTGCTCGATGTTCTTGAATCCGATGATGCTTCCGTTATCTCCCGTGATTGCAGAGAAGCGGGGCGAGGCCTCATGGATCTCAAACGAGCAGATGGTCTTGAACGCAGCTCCTGCCCAACCCGCCTCAAAGGCCCTGGCGCACATATCATAGGTACTGGCAACCACAGAGGAGGAGAGAAAGAACGGATTCTCCAGCGGGATCCCGCAGAACTCTGTGTGCAGGAGATTCTCATTTTCCGGCAGTTTCGTTTCCAGTTCCGGCCTTACTTCCTCATGCAGGCGACCTATCAGGTTTTTGATCGGTACCTGTCCGGAACGGACACAGGCTCTCTCGCATAGGGCACTGCAGTCCAGGCACGGATTTTTCTCCGGCAGCATCGCTGCCGCTGTCTTCTCATTGTCGAACCAGATACTCCTCAGGAGATTGGATGGTTTCAGGCAGGGACATGCCTGGTCACAGGGTGCGTCGCGGCACAGGGCACAGGATATCATGTCGGAACGATAGAGTTTCTTGTCGAACATGTTCAGTTTCTCCCTCCTTTCAGTTAGCAGAAAAGGCTTCTTGGTCAGTTTTACGAGATTGTCTCTGGATTTATGTCAGTTTTCGGATCAACGCCTCCAGATCCTCTTTTTTCAGTTCGGCGTCTACGTTCAGGTGGACCTTCGCTTTGTCCCCGTCATATGTGATGCGGATTCCGTCGTTGA
>CAZMXF010000327.1:0-3463 GCA_964570015.1 uncultured Oscillospiraceae bacterium
GGATCAGCTTCCAGCTTGGGGGATTCTTTTCCTCGTCGCTGCCCAGCTCGATGGTTTTCAGCTCCTTCAGGCAGGCGATGACGTCCAGGTCCGCCCGTATTTTACTCTCTGATACGCCGGTCAGATCCAGCTTCGTCTCGTCCAGGGTGCTGTCCTTTCCGAGGAGCTGACAGTGATAGACAAATTCCAGATCCGGTCGGCGTTCCCGGAACTGCAGCATAGTGGCCGGTGACAATCCGTCTTTGTCACTGCCGAGATTCACCGACTTAAGCTGCGGCAGATACGCCAGGTTTTCCAGCGCTTCTTCCGCATCCGCATCCTTCAGACCGGTCAGGTCCAGTTCATGCACGTCGTTCTCCGCGGCCGTCCCGTTCGGGAATTCAACCGTGTAGGTGACCTCGACCAGTGGGTGCCGCTTTGTCCAGTCGGCGAGCTCCGCGTAGCAGCTGCTTCCCGTAAAATCCGCAGAGCCCAGCTGCTCAAAGCTGTCCAGCTTCTCCAGATCCTCCGGGGTAACCACAGCGGTGATGCTCTGCAGGTTGTCCTTCACCGTCCCGCCGGAGAGCTCCACCTTCCGGGCGCAGCCGCAGAGGGTGAGAGCCATAAAAACCGTCAGCAGTAAAAGGCCTCTCTTCCGCACGGACTTCACGACGTCTTTCATTTTGTCAGGCCCTGTCATTTCTGTCTTCTCCCATTCGGACGACCATTACTCCGTCCACCAGCTGCATGCATTCGTTCGCCGGATAGGTCGGGAGCTCCGTCACACGGGGATCCTCCTGTATCCGGTTCCACAGCTCCCAATCTGCCATGACGGCAGGATTGTTCAGCAGGTAGCGGAAATATGCCGCATAGATGTTGTAGTTATAGGATGCGGTGGATTTGACAATTGGGGATGCCGTTTCACAGCCGGTGATGTCATAGTAAGCCTCAAAGCCCGGAATCTTCTCCCGCAGCTGATCGCTCACGCCCGCAAAGATGAGCGGCGTCTCTCCGGGCACATAGTCCTCCCGTTCCTCCAGTCGCATCAGCACCCGGGTCATCAGAGACTGCGCCGCCTCCTGTTCCAGATGTTTCTTCGTATAGACAACGTTCGCCGTCTGAATGTTCGCGCAGAGCAGAACCAGCACCAGGACCGCTCCCAGGCCCCGAACCACCCCGGAGCGCTTCTCCTGCGGGAGCAGAAAGGCCGGCAGCAGGCAGAGAACACCAAACAGCCAGAAGGAGAATTTCATCAGGTCGTGTATATCCCCGGAGAAGCTCAGCTGCGCCGTGTTCATTCCCACCGGCAGCATGAGGAGAAGCACGCAGTGAAGAAACTTTTCTTTTCCGCCGGTCTTTCCCTTCACCAGCCACTGGATCAGTCCCCACATCCCAAAGACCGCCAGAAGGCAGTTGAGTACCTGCACAAGCGGCTCGATATGCGCATGTGCCGGATTCCAGAAAGCCCATGCCCATGTCTGATACACCCGTCCGATCCTGCCGAGCAGAGACACCGAAGTTTCCTGCCCGACGCTGTTGTAGCTGTCCATGGCAAGGTTGATCCCCTTGAGGGAGCACATGAGGCGGACGCCCAGCCAGTACAGCAGCGCGCCGCAGCCGAGCATCAGGACTGCCCGGAGTCCTTTCCGGAATACCTCGCCGAAGGTCTCTCCCCGCAGCAGTGCGGCGATACTCAGGAGCATCACCAGCGTCACCGGTACCGAAACCATGCTCTGATAGGTCCCCATACAACAGGCGGTGAGCAACGCGCCCGGTAGAACACCCGGCCATCCGTAACGATCCCAGAGGAAAACCGCGCACACGCCCAGCAGTACCGCAAAGAGATCCGCGTCCATCTCATAAAGGTAGGTTGCCGTCATCGCGACGGTCGTGATGTTGACCGTCAGGATCCCCGCCAGCAGTACCGGGAAAACACTGCTCCTCATGCGGAAGAGCTTCGCGGTGAGGAAGCAGCTGAGACTCAGCCACAGGAGGCTCAGCAGGCCCAGCTGCCAGGGCGCCGCGATTACGCCGCGGACAATCCGCCGATAGAGCACGATCCCGGGCCGGCCGAGCTGCATCTTCCAGTAGGTCTCCAAGTGATCCGCCACCAGGGCGTTGAGCATGTCATGAGAAAAGCCGGCGTGCAGGAAGCCATAGGCGTGCGCCGCCAGGCCGAAGCCGAACACTCCGGCAAAACAGAGCAGCAGAAGCTTCCGCTCCTCTGCACCGTTCCGACTGTCTCGCCAGCCTTCTGTGATTCTGTTTTTCCAGGTTACGGCCATCTTGTCGCCTCACGATATCGGGCAGATTTCTTTTCATTATATACACTGCTCATACTACCACACCTGTGAAAAAAACACAAGTTGAGAAGAAACCCGGGCTGCCCCTTGAGGAAAACAGCCCGGGTATCGTTGTCTGATTCTTTTGTAAGATTACGCCGCGGTGCCCGCACTGCGTTTCGACCCGAGATACTGCCAGGCAAACGCGAGGGCAAAGATCACGAGGCCGATCACGTCGGTGAGGGTTCCCGGAACCATCAGCAGCAGGCCGCCGCCCGCGAAGAGAACACGGACCAGCGGGTTCATCTGGCGGAAGAGGAAGCCGTTGAGCGCGCCGGCCACACCGAACATCCCGACAAAGGACGTGATTACGACCATTACGACCTGCACGGCGGTGGTGTCCACAAAGAGCATCGCCGGGTTCATCGCAAAAATATAGGGTACAATGAATGCGGCGATCGCGAGCTTTGAGGCGTTGAAAGCAGTCTTCATGGGCGGCGCTTTCGCAATGGCAGAGCCGGCGTAGGCGGCCAGTGCCACCGGCGGGGTGATGTCGGCGACGATGCCGAAGTAGAAAACGAAGAAGTGCGCTGCGACCTGCGGGACACCGATGGTAATGAGGATCGGTGCGCAGGTGGAAGCCATGATGCAGTAGTTGGCCGTGGTCGGGACTCCCATGCCCAGGACGATGCAGCAGAGCATCGTGAGCAGAAGTGCGATCATGACGTTGCCGCGGGAGATGGTGACCACCGCAGTGATGAGCTTGGAGGCCAGGCCGGTGGAAGTGATGGAACCCGCCACAAGACCCGCCATGGCGCAGGCGACCGCGACCGTGACGCAGCTCTTGGCGCCCGCTTCCAGTGCGTCGACGAACTTGGAGACGGTCAGGTTGTCACTCGTGTCTCCAGTTCCGCTCATTTTGGTGACCAGGTTGTTGAACAGGCCGACCAGAATGGTGATCAGGATGGCAATGGCAGCGGAAAACTGCATGGTGCGCTTGTTTGTGGCGACCAGCCACACCAGCACGATGAGCGGCAGGAGCAGATAGGCCTTCGGCAGCAGCTCCCGGAGCCGGGGCAGATCCTCGCGCGGGATACCCCTCAGGCCCAGCTTCTTCGCCTCCAGGTGGACCGCAATGTAGATGCCGGTGAAATACAGCACCGCCGGGAGAATTGCCTTCAGCGCAACCTGGCCGTAGGGGA
>CAZMXF010000328.1:0-3444 GCA_964570015.1 uncultured Oscillospiraceae bacterium
TCGGCCTTTTGAAACCGGCTGAAATCGACCGCTTCACGGATTACCGGTATTACAGGGAAGATCAGCTTCCGAAAGCGGGGCGCATCGCCGCTCTGAAGGAGATGGGTTTCTGCCTTGCCGATATCGTCAGAATTCTTGAGGTCTATGATGACCGGGAGCAACTCGAGCAGTTCTTCTCTGCCCGGCGGGAGGAACTGGAGAGAACGTTGCAGGATACGGAATACAAACTGACGCTTCTGGACGCAGCCAGGAAAAGGCTGAGAAGGGAAGAAGACATGAGTTACAACATTATCGTCAAGACCGTTCCCGAGCGCTATGCCGCAACCATACAGATGACGATTCCCCGCTACGAGGAGGAGGGAATGATCTGGGGCAAGCTGGCGGAGGAAACCTGGAGGATGAATCTTGTGGAGGATGATCCCTGCCTCTGTGCAGTGACCTACCTCGACGGAGAGTACAAAGAAGAAAATGTAGAGATGATGGCGTGGAAGACCGTGAAGGGCAGCTATCCCGATACGGAACATGTGAAATTCCGCACTTTGCCGGAGGTGACGGTGGCAAGCTGTACCTATCAGGGAAGCTATACCCAGATCACGGAGGTCTATGCCGCGGTCATTGCGTGGATGGAAGCGAATGGATACGAACCTGCAGGGCCGATGTTCAACATCTACCATGTCAGCCCGCATGAGACACAGAATCCGGAAGAATTCGTGACGGAAATCTGTTACCCCGTGAAAAAGAAATGAATGACGCTCGGGCTCGAAACCTGATATAAGCATAGCGTAAAACACAGAGAAACAGGCGCTCTGTTTTTGGGAACAGGGCGCCTTCGTGTGATTACAGTATATTTCATTGAAAAGTGCAGCTGCAATGGGTATAATGGAAAATATCCGGATTAATATGTGCGTTAATACGTACTGGAACACACGGAAAGGCGTACGAGACGGAAAACGGAAAGCTCCCTGACCTATTCCGTAGTCTGGGGACGACAGGAGGAAGAAATGGCATTCGATTATAAAAAGGAATACAAAGAGTTTTACATGCCGAAGGGGAGACCTTCGATCGTCACGGTTCCGGAAGTAAACTATATTGCCGTCCGCGGCAGAGGGGATCCGAATAAAGAGGATGGCGAATACAAGGCGGCGATTGAGCTTTTATATGCGGTTGCTTATACGATCAAAATGAGCAAAAAAGGCGACCGTCAGATAGAAGGATACTTCGATTATGTGGTGCCGCCGCTGGAAGGCTTCTGGTGGCAGGACGGCGTGGATGGCGTGGACTATACTCATAAAGAAGCTTTCAACTGGAGCTCGGTCATCCGCCTTCCGGATTTTGTAACGGAAGAGGATTTCAGGTGGGCTGTGGACGAAGCTGAGAAAAAGAAAAAGCAGGATTTCTCAAAAGCAGAGTTTCTGACAGTCGAAGAAGGGCTTTGTGTACAGTGTATGCATATCGGTCCTTATGATGATGAGCCCGCCACGGTTTCGAGGATGCATGAGTTTATGGAACAGCAGGGTTATGTACTGGATATTACGGACAAGCGTCTGCATCACGAGATTTATCTGAGCGATGCCAGAAAAACTGCGCCGGAGAAGCTGAAGACCGTGATCAGGCATCCGATTAAGAAGAGAGGCGGAAATTGATATGGCGTCAACGAAAGGCTATCTGGAATTCATTCTGGAGCAGTTGTCAGAGCTGGACGGGATCAGCTGCCGGGTGATGATGGGTGAATATATCCTGTACTATCGCGGCAAAGTATTCGGAGGAATCTACGATGACCGTCTGCTGGTGAAGCCTGTTCCGGCGGCGATGAAACTGATGCCGGATGCACCGAAGGAGCTTCCGTATGAAGGAGCAAAAGAATTGCTCCTGGTAGAAAATGTAGATAATCGGGAGTTTTTGTGCAAGCTTATTGAGAGTTTGTGTGAAGAATTGCCGGAGAAAAAGAAAAAGCAGCCTCGGAAGGAGTAAGTCGCATGGTTCTGGACGAGCATCTGATCTATGAAATACTTTCTGTTGTTGAGGAGATCCCCCGTGGCAGGGTTGCAACATATGGACAGATCGCCGGATTGATCGGGAGAGACCGGAACGCGAGGCTTGTGGGAAAGGTGCTGAGTATGGCGGAATACTATGGGAATTATCCGTGCCACAGAGTGGTAAATCATGCCGGCAGGCTGGCGCCGTATTTCTATGAACAGGAGTATCGGCTTCGGGAGGAGGGAGTGCAGTTTCTCCCAAACGGTTATGTGGATCTGAAGCGGTTTCAGTGGATGATATGAAAACTGAATCCGCCGGTGCAGTGAATAAAACCGCTCCACCGAGCAGGGTTACAACGTATCGTTCTCCAACGCTGAGAGCCGGTACGATTGACGGCACGATGGGATATGCGATGGACCGGATCATATTCCTGCTTACGGGTCGGAGAGAGATCGGCCCCAGAGAAATAACGCAGCCCGCCGGAGATTGGCAGGGCTGCGTGTATTTTTACGCCCTGATCAGATTATCGTTCGACCTGGACTCCGGCAACTCTGAAATCAGGATTCCGGCTAAAATCAATCCGCTTCCGATGGCGCTTTGCATCGTGAAAGCCTCATGCAGAAAGACGATTCCGAGTGTGGTTGCCACCATCGGATTCAAGGCGCAGAACATACCTGCCCGCTCGGCTGTTGTTCCGCTCTGCGCTACCGGCTGAAGCGTAAAGCCGAAACCGGTGCAAACAACAGCGAGCATGACAATTCCTGTCCATTCCAGCATTCCGGAGGGTAATCTCGGGCTCTCAAACAACAGGCTTGCCGTCAGGCTCAGCGCGCCGATCATACCGACCTGTACGATACCGGCTGCAAGAGGGTCAATGTTTCCATGCGTCAGGCGATCCGTCATCAGGATCGTACAGGCGTAAAGAAACGCAGCCAGGATACAGAACATTTCACCACGACCGAAAGTCAGGCCGTTTCCTATCGTCAGAAAACCGACCCCGACAAGACAGAGAAGCGCACAGACCACGGCCTTCCACCGCGGAAACCGATGAAGTAAAACGGCCTGCAGCAACGGTACGATTACGATCGCCGTGTTTTCGAGAAAGGATACATTCCCGGAACTTGTACGCTTCAGACCGCTTAACTCCGCGGTCATCACCAGGAAGTACATACTTCCCATGATCATTCCGGCGAGAAAAGACTTTCTGTCAATACGCCTGATTCGTTTGAAAAACAGAATGATCAACAACGTGAAAGCAAACAGAAAGCGGATCCCCAACAGATTGAACATACTCATGCTTTCCATGATGAGTTTGGAAAACAAATAGCTTGTCGCTCGAGCCGTGATCACACCGGCCAGGAGCATCTCCGCACGGCTGCGGGAACGGATGCCGTTTTTCATATCCGACCTCCATTGTCTTTCTTGACACACAGTATAACGGCATGTTATCCTTGCGTAAAGCGAGAT
>CAZMXF010000329.1:0-3424 GCA_964570015.1 uncultured Oscillospiraceae bacterium
ACTCGTTGGCCTGCTGCCACTCGGTCGGGGCCGCGTTCATGCCGCCCGTGGAGCGGACGGAATTTCCGCCCACCATGCCCTGGCTCTCGAGGACCAGGACGTTCTTTCCCGCGTCGGATGCCGTGATGGCTGCCGTCATGCCTGCGCCGCCTGCGCCGACCACGACCACGTCCACGTCATAGACTTTGTCTTCCGCCTGTGCGGGTGCTTCCGCTTCCGCTGCCGCGGGAGCTGCGCCGGCCACATACGCCGCCGGGTCAAAGCCCGCGGACTCCAGTGCCGTCTTAACCGCGTCGCGGATCGCCGTGCTGGTGATGGTTGCGCCGGACACGCCGTCCACGTCATAGGTGTTTGCTTCCACCATCGCGGCGGGAAGCTTTTCCACTGCCACCGAGCCGATGCCCGGGGTCTCGTTCTGCTTCACTACTTCGACGGAATAGATCGTCGTTGCGTCCGCCACGACCTGGACCTCGACCGCACCGTCGATGCCCTGGCCGATGCCCGTGACCGTGACCTTCTCGCCTTCCGCGGCTGCAGGAGCCGCTTCTTCAACATCTTCTGTCTTTGCATACTCTGCTGCGTTTGCACCGGAGATCCGACCGAACACGACGAAATCGCAGACTGCGTTGCCGCCGACACGGTTTCCGCCATGGATACCGCCCGTGGTCTCGCCAGCTGCATACAAGCCGGGAATAACATTGCCGTCAGTATCAATGACCTGTGCTTCTGTGTTGATCTTGATACCGCCCATCGTATGGTGGATTCCCGGGGCGATCTTGATGGCATAGAACGGTGCTGTGCTCAGATCGTCCGTCATGCCCTTCCGGCCGAATTCCTTGTCTTCATCGGCTGCAACGGCGGCATTCCAGGTCTCCATAGTCTGTGCAAAGTTCTTTACCGCTTCTTCACTGAGCCCCATGTTCTGCGCAAGCTCTTCATAGGTCTCTCCGCTGATGGCATATCCGCGATCTATAAACTTCTGGGCCAGAGCCAGGCCATCCACCAGATTCTGGTCAAAGATAATATAGCAATAGCCGTCAGGCTGTTTGAGTTCAGCCTGTGAAACCACATCACGGCCTGCCAGGTCGTTGACAAAACGTTTTCCTTCCGTGTTAACGATTATTGCGCCTTTGCTGCGCAGGGATTCGGACACCAGAAGCCCGTTCTCCTGAATAACTGTCGGGTGCAGCTGGATCTGCTCCATATCGACCGTGTCGGCTCCCACAGCTTTCGCCATCATAATGCCGTCACCCGTCGCCCCCGAATGATTTGTCGTCACAGCATTTGCAAGGCTGGGATCATAGCTCGACATCAATTCAAAGTTTGCACCGAAACCACCGGTTGCTAGTACAACCGCTTTGGCATTAATGGTATATGTCGCGGAATCATCCTCTGCTTTTACCCCAGCCGCTTTTCCGTCCTCCATCAGGATTTCGGTAGCTTTGGTGTTCAGCATGATCTCGATTCCCTGGTCTTCAGCAACTTTGCTGAGCTTTTCGACCAGGTATTCGCCGACGGCCCGGCCGCCTTCCGGCTGGTGCAGATACTTTCTGCCCTCGCATCCGCCCGTAGCATGCACATCTGTGAACGGAGCCCCGATGGAACCGAGCCAGTCAATTGCATCAGAGCTGTTTTCGGCAAGCGTGCGCACCAGATCGAGATTCGCCAGATCATGTCCCAGGCGATAAGTATCCGCAATGAAGTTTTCAACAGTGCTATCGTCCAGACCGAGCTCGGCTTCCAGCTTGGTTCCCGCTGCATTCATACCGCCCTCGGCTCTGTTGCTGTTGCCGCCCACCATTGGCATCTTCTCCAGGACGAGAACATTCGCTCCTTCCTGATTGGCACGAACAGCCGCAGTCAGGCCGGCGCCGCCAGCGCCGACAATCACCACGTCATAATCCAGTGTGACGTCTTTCTTTTCAACCGGCTCCGCCGCAGTCGGTTCCTTCTCAAAGGCGGAAGCATCGAGTCCTGCCTTTGTGAGGGCTTCTGTCACAGCAGCCTTGATCGCCGTGCTGGTAACGGTCGCGCCGGAAACACCGTCAATCAGGATGCTGTTTGCCTCGACAATCGCACCGGGCAGCTTTTCCACTGCTACCGAGCCGATGCCCGGGGTTTCGTTCTGTTCGATAACTTCCACAGAGTAAATCTTCTCTGCATCCGCAGTAACCTGAACCACGACCGGGCCGTCGATGCCCTGTCCGGAGCCGGTCACCGTGACCTTTCCGTCTGCGGTTGCTGCAGGTGCCGCCCCTTCCGTAGGAGCTGCTTCCGCTTCTGCTGCGGGGGCTGCGCTGCCAGCTGCCTGCTCAAGGGCTGCCGCAACTGCCGTGCGTACTGCGTTACTGGTAAGCGTTGCGCCGGTTACACCATCGATCTCCGCACTCTGAGAAGCCATCACTTGGTCACCCAGGGTCGGGATCGCATCCAGGCCGATGCCCGGGGTCTCGCCGTTGCCTTCGATCTCGACTGCCGTGATGGAACTCTCATCCACCGTCACGTTCACGACGACCTTGCCCATGCCGGTTCCTTCACCGGTATAGGTGCCGGGGACATAGCCCGTACCGGCCGCCGGCGCCGCTTCCGCTGCCGGTGCCGATGCGGGTTCTTCCGCCGCCGGCGCTTCATACCCGAACGCCGCTGGGTCGATGCCGCCCGCCGTCATCGCGTTTGCAACGGCGATTTTAATGGCGTCGGACGTTATCGTCGCGCCGCTGACCGAGTCGACCGCAAGGCTCTGCGCCTCAACAATCGCATTCGGTATCGCGTCGACCGCATTCGTCCCGATGCCGTCTGTCTCGCTGTGATTGGTAACACGGACCTTGAAAATCTCACTCGGGCTCGTAATTACCTCGACCTCTACCGGTCCGACCTTGCCGTCGGCAGACGCGGTAAGTGTCTGTGCATCGCTGGGAAGGTCCAGCTTCTGGCTGTTGTTCGCCTGAACATGGCTGATGATCAGGACCAGCAGCAGTATGATGCCGCAGGCAATCCCTACGAGGTCATAAAGCTTTTTCTTTTCCATAGCTTCCTCCTGTTATTTTGATTCGCAAAATGAAAAAGTATCTTTAGTTATTTTACACGATTCAAAGCGTGATTGCAACAGATTCTTTCTACAGAATGCAACAGAAAATCCACCCTTTCGAGTGGATTGTTTCTGCCTGTTTTTTGGTTATTCCAGTTCAAATGCGCCGGTATAGAGTTTGTAGTAAGTTCCCTTCTCGGCTATAAGCTTCTCGTGGCTTCCGCGCTCGATGATTCGGCCATGGTCGAGGACCATGATGACGTCGGAGTTCATAACGGTCGACAGTCTGTGTGCAATCACAAAGACCGTCCGGCCCTCCATCAGCTTGTCCATGCCGCGCTGTACGATGGCTTCTGTGCGCGTATCGATGGACGAGGTCGCCTCGTCGAGGATCAT
>CAZMXF010000330.1:0-3414 GCA_964570015.1 uncultured Oscillospiraceae bacterium
TTTTATCTGTTCTCGCCGGAAGGACGCATATAGTAGGTATGGTCACTGAGCTTGTCCCACTGCTCAGCCGGCACGGTGCATTCGGGATCCTCGAACATCTCCATCCATTCGTCAGCAAAGTATACCACATTGCTGCCGATGGGAACTACCATGGTTTGCTCCTCTTCGCTCTCTGTCCCCGGGTTCATCACCAGACGAACCGTGGCCACCTGTGCGGCATCCCTCTCCGCAAAAGCCCGCAGGTTCCGGCAGGCACGCGGCTGCTCAACATCATATGCCACCTCATAGCTCAGCGGCTCGGTGATCTCCCCGTCTTTTTCCATCCGGAAGACAAAGCGATGGAGTTCATAGGTCTCCGCATCCGCCACCCTCTCTGCTGAAATGATCTCTCCGTTGTATGGCATCTGCAGGTAATCTTCCATGATCTCACGGCTGCCTTCCGGCGTTGTAACGGAGATCAGGTGGATTTCATTTCCTTCCACATAGCAGTCGGCTGCGGTTTCCAGACTCTCATCCCACCACTCTTCATAGGTCTGAGGGACTATTTCATAGCCGATATTAGCCGAAGGATCATAATGGTGGCTGAAGTCAAACACATAGTAAAACTCCGATCCCGCAGCATTCTCCATAAGCTCATAATATCTGCCGTTGCCGACATAGGCCGAGATGGAATCATTTTCGGTATAAGCCATGTCCCGTGTTTCATAGACATAGTACGGCCACTCCGGCGCATTTTCAATTCCGAAGATCTGTCTGTATTCCACCGATTCATGGCGGTTCAGGATTGCATCCAGCCGGTTTGCTTCAAAAATGGCCCGATTTGCCTCGTCAAAGGAGTAATCCGTCGCTTCAGCCAGAATCTCTTCCGGCATGGGTTCTTCCCTAAGGGCTTCTTCAAGTGCGACCGGCTCGTCGGGAGCGGCTCCTTCCGAAATATATTCCGATCCCTCAACAATCACGATCGGCATCTCTTCTTCTGTCTTTTCCTCTTCTGCAGCCGGTACAGTGCCGACCACCGGTACAGGCCATACCGCCGTTTCAGGCTCTACAGGTTCCTCTTCGGCAGCAGCTTCCGGTTCGACCACGGGCACAGGCAGCGTCACCATCTCAGGCTCAGCAGTCTCTTCTTCCGGAGTGGTAAACACTTTCCCTTCAGGGAAGGCATAGATGGTCACATCACTCTGTCCGTCACTGCCTTCAAACGGAGTCCCCTGTTCGTCCGCACAGATCCAGTACCCGTAAGCAAAACTGGTATAGAGCAGATCTCCTTTTTCCGTCATGTGCGTACAGATTACTTCTTCCTCGGTACCCGGGTTATAGATTACCGTGACCGTGCGCGGGTTGTTCAGCGTTCCGTTCAGATAGGGTGCTGTGCGCTCTGTCATCTCCCGGTAAAGTGCAAGCTCCGGCTCGGTATAGCTCATCAGCTGAACCATCAGCAGCTCTTCACTGCCGTCTTCCAGAACAAGGCTTTGTTCAGCCTTCAGGATTTCCAGGGTTTCGGCATCTACAGTCAGAACGGTAAGAACCGTTGGCTCACTGCTGCCGGCCGCAGTCGGCTGTTCTTCATAAAGGGTGTCATTCACAGTCTCTTCCGCAGCCGGTATATCATACCAACTGTCAGGCTCATTGTAAAATTCATCCGGTCCGGCTCCCCAAAGATCCGCTTCGGCAGTGTCATCATACCACCGGTCGGAATGGCGCCCGGGTCTGAACCCGTCATTCCGGAAGCCATCATAACCACCGAGTCCACGCCAGTCGTCATCGTAGCCCCAGGCATCATCATAATCCCAGACGTCGTCATAGTCCAGGGCATCGTCATAAACCCAGCTGTTTTCATAATCCCAGCCGTCATAGTCGTAATCATAGGCAAAACTGTCGCCATAGCTCCAGTCGTCAACCCCTGGCATATACTCACCCACGTATGGATCAAGAACTTCAGCCGGCACTGTTTCTCCAAAGGTGCTCTCCGTTCCAGCCGCCAGGGATGTATCCGCTCCGGGCTCGCCCAGAACAAGTGTCAGCGTGCCGTCGCCGTTGTCCTCTGCAGAGAGGATTTCCATGCCGCGGAGAGATTCTTCATCCAGAGCCATGGCTTCTCCGCGAAGGTCATAATACGTCTCTTCCCAGTCTGGGTCTGCTGTCCAGTTCATTCCGAATTCTCTGCTGCCATCCTCTTTTGTGCTCATACGGAAGGCATCCGTTTCGGTGATCAGAGTTGCGGAATCCGGCTGTTCCTCGGAATCTCCGGCGTTGCAGAAGAAATCAAACGCCTTTGTCCCGTAGAAAAAACTGTAGCTGTCGGCGTCAACATATGCCGAATTGGCAAAGGTCTCCACACCAAAGCCGTCATACTTTTCCAGCAGCGTCTCATAAGCGTTGGCCTCTGCCAGTCCCTCGATCGTGGGCTCCGGCAGAACAGTCTGCAGCCGGAACTCCGGATAGGACCAGTTATGAAACAACGGTCCCGCGGCAGAGGCAATAGGACTTACTGCCACCAGCATAAGCACCGCAAGCAGCACAGAACCCAGGGTTGTGCCGAAATGCATATGGTTTCTTTTCATGAAAGGATCCTCCTCTGTTGATCTGATAGTCTATATTGATAATCTAAATATGAAATGGAAACTGTTGTCTCTTTTCTGCAGGTTCTGTCTAAAACGATCTCCGCAGGACCCTGCCGGAATTGTCTTCGGTCACCCGCCGGTTGAGCCGAGGTATCCCTCCAGGATCAGGCTTGCTGCAACCGCATCTACGGTTGCGCGATGATTTTTTTCCCGCTTTCCGTTCATATGAAGAATCTGATGCGCCTCTACACTGCTCCGCCGTTCATCCCACAAGACAATCGGCAGGCTGGTCCGAACACTCAGCAACTCCTGAAATGCACGGCTCTTTTCTGCCCGCGGTCCTTCGGTCCCGTCCATGTTCTTCGGTAGGCCAAGGACGATCCGTTCCACGCCCCGCTTTTCCGCTTCTTCGCAGATCAGGTCCGCCATCCGTTCCATGTTCCATTCCTTCACGGTCCAGGCTTCTCCGCAGAGCATTCCGAGCAGGTCTGAAACCGCGAGGCCCGTCCTGGCATCGCCCAAATCAACCGCCATAATGCGCATCATTTCGCCTCCTGTTATCCCAAATTAATGATATCACGAAACCACACACCCTGCAAGGCAATTTTTAGTAAATTTTCAGGCCTTAGATCCTGTTTTTTGGAATCTTTTTCTTGACTTTTCCGGGAAGATGGATATAATAGTAAGGCCTGTGCATTCAGGCATATTCCTTGCTCCCGTTTTGCGCGGGGGCCAATAGACCATAAGGAGGTGCAACCATGGCAAAAGCAACCGACAAGTACGAAGTAATGTACGTCATCAACCCGAACTTCTCCGAGGAGGAGACCGCAGCGGTTGTTGAAAAGTTCAA
>CAZMXF010000331.1:0-3405 GCA_964570015.1 uncultured Oscillospiraceae bacterium
GGGAAATTATATATGAACTTATGCAGACTGTCAAATGCAGAAGTGCACAAAAATAACGGATTTGTCCGCTTGTTCCGGCAGATGATGAAAGAAGAACCCGGCTTCTGTGTCGGAAGCCGGGTTCTGCAGCGCCGGATTTTCTGTTTTTCTGGTTTTCCTCATCCCTGCGGTGTTATCTCAGGGAAAGGATATACCGTTCCCATGACGGTGATGCTCTTTACGCTGCCGATGTCGATCGTGCCGCTCCAGGATGAGGTCAGTGTCGTGATGCCGTCCTCATAGGGGGCCGAAGGCGAACCGCTCAGCGGCATGGTGCTGCCGTCTGTAAAGGTCAGATAGGCTGTGGAAAGGATTTCGTCCTGGAAGCGAATCCACTGCAGCTGCTTCTCAAAGTCCTCATGAAAAGCCGGGGATTCCGGATCCAGATTGTGGATCAGATCCGCGTCGTCATGGGCGATCTTCCATTCCACACAGTTGGCCGAGAGGCGGATGTCCCGAATCTCCAGCTTCCCGCTGTTCTCCGGGTTTACCAGACGGATGGGTTCCGCCAGAATCGGCGAGACAAACGCCGTATCCGAAGCCTCCAGCTGCACCGTGCCGTAATCCGCCAGATACACCGGATCGTAACTCGCAATATACTCCTCAATGGGCATGTCCATGTCTGACCAGACAGATGGTCCGTCCAGGCAGCGTACCGAGAAGTACACCGGTCTCGAAAAATCCACCGTCTGCCGGTAGATCATCGCCATCAGCATCAAACTCTGCGTCTCCGAATCATATGAGTGTTCCATCAGCAGGGGCTTGTACCAGTCCGGGTCCACCACCTCGAAGGTCACGGTCTGCTGCACGCCGTTTTCATCCGGCAGGCCGCTCGGTGAGCTCATCTCCACCATATGTTCCGCCTCGTGCCCCTCCGTAAACGGGATTGGGTGTGCAAAGCTTTTTTCGATCCCTTTCTCGTCTCGCCCTGCAGTGTACCAACAGTTTTCCGGGATTTCTTCGTTTGATGCGATATAACTGAATTCTGTGACCATATTATCGAAGAAAAAGCTTCGGGCCGTCTCCTCCGGGACCGGAGAAACACTGAAATACACAGCCTGAAAATTCCCCTGCTGCAGGGAGGAGATGAGCTGGATCCGCGGTTCGGCCCCCACGGTCTCCGCCAGGCTTGATGCCGAGGCTGTATCCGGTTCGCTTTCGGCATATTCCGTATAGCCGCTGACCTCGTTCTCGTCGGTCTTCAGATCTGCTCGAAGAGCCTGCTGACGTGCGGAGTGGATGCTGCTGACGGCGTAAGCCGTAATACCCATCAGTGCGGTGATTACAGCCGCAATCAGGATGGTTCTGAAAATCCTTTTAGATTTTATGTTCTTCTGTCTCATGGTCTGGGCCTCCTCTGTTTTTCGGTCCACCATGGTGAGATAGCGATCGTCGATTCCGGTCAGAGCCCGGTTGAGTTGATATCGGTTCATGCGGTAATCCCCTCCTCCGTGAGTCGCTTTTTCAGTGTCTCCCGTGCTTTTGCCAGCAGATACTTTACCCGCCCCTCCGGGAGATCATATTGTGCCGCTACCTCTTTGACGGTATGCGCATAATAGTAGCGGGAGAGAAAGACACAGCGGCTCAGCTCATCCAGTTCACCAAGAAAGCGGTTGAGGAGTTCGATAAGCTCTTTCTCTTCAACCGCCTGTTCCGCGCTGCCCCGCGGGTCCGGCAGGCACGCTTCCAGCTCGTCCAGCAGGGCAACCGTCTCGGCGCTCCGTTTCGCCGCGGTGTAGTATTCCACGCGGTCAAAGGAGAGATTGCGCGTGATGCGGGTCAGAAAGTGTTTCAGCACCCGGGGTCTCGTCGGAGGGATGGCGTTCCAGGTTTTCAGGTAGGTGTCCCCGACGATTTCCTCGGCGTCCTCCCGGCTGTTCAGGATTCGATAAGCCACGCTGTTCAGATATGCGCCGTATTTCCGGGCGGTTTCTTCGATGGCGCTCTCCGCCCTCCGGAAATACAGTTCGATGATTCCGCTGTCGTCCACGGTGGTTCCTCCTTGATTCTGTAAGGTCCTTACACTACAATAGACGGGGAAATCCGGAAAATAGCTGTAGAATGATAAAATTATTTTTTCTTTTCTGCAACATTTTTCATTCTCAACGGGTATTATGGATGAAAAGCTTTTCACAGCAAGGAGTCTCAGCATGCTGACAGAAGAAGAATTCACCCAAGCGGTCAAAATGAATATGGATACTGTCTACCGGGTGGCCGTGCACTGCCTACGCGACCCGGCTGCCGCGGAGGATGTGTGTCAGGAGGTGTTCCTCCGGCTCTACCGGCGACAGCCGGACCTGCAGGATGCACAGCATTGCCGAAACTGGCTGATCCATGTCTGTCTCAACGAGTGCAGGCGGGTTCTGGCTTCTCCGCGTTCCGCCGAGCTGTCTCTGGATGACCAGTCGGCGCTTTCTCTCTTTGAGGATCCTGTGGACAACAGCACCTTCCAGCTGGTCATGAGCCTGCCGGAGAAATACCGGACAGCCTTGTATCTTTTCTACTATGAGGGTTATTCCACGGCGGAGATCGCAAAGCTGCTGCATATTCTCCCTGCGACAGTACGCAGCCGTCTTGACCGCGGGCGCAAACAGTTAAAGCAAATGCTTTTGGAGGCGGAACATGTCTGAGCTGGAACGAGAACTGAAACAATATCGAAGCTGTATGGATCATCTCCGTGCCCCGGAAGCGCTGTACACGGAGGTATGGAACATGACAATACAGTCAGAATCACAGAATGATAAAACGAGGGAAATCACTACGAAAACCAGTTACACCGTACCGGTCCGGCGGCACCGCCTGCTCCCTCTGGTCGCAGCGGTAATCCTGATCCTGGCAATCGGTATGGTGACTTATGCTGCGAAGCCCTCTCTCTTCGGCTGGGGCGGTAACTTTGAGGTTCGGGACACCGGCCATGGGACAGAATCCGTTCTGCACACCGATTCCCTCGTCGACCCGGTAGAGGTCGAGGACGGGAGACTCTGGTTCATCGTGAACGGAGAACACATTGACATCACCGATGAGATCAGCGAAACGGAACCCTTCCTCTATGAATACACGGATGAAGGAGGCGTCATCCACTACTGGCTGATCGGGAAGAACGGTCCGGAGCTCGAAAACTGGGGCTATGGAGAATACCTCTATAAGCCTGAGGAAAACTGGATGGCCGGATATTCTGCGAGAACCAACTTAGACCCGGACAGTGAAGGTCCCGCCTGGCTGGAAAAAGGGAAGGAGCAGATCAACTTCTACTGGTAATTATCTGCGCATTCAAAATAAGCTTTCAGAAACAGCTCTCCCTCTCGCGACAGTCTTTATAGCTGAAGTGAAAAATATCAGGCGTCATCTTCATGATGACGCCTGTTT
>CAZMXF010000332.1:0-483 GCA_964570015.1 uncultured Oscillospiraceae bacterium
CCAGGTACTTCTTCGCTTTTTCGGACTGCTCCTTCAGCGGGCCGACCTGGAGCTCTAGTTCTTCGATCTTGTCGTTGATGCGGACGAGGTTTTCTTCGGTTTTTTCGAGTTTACGCTCGGCTTCTTCCTTCCGGTAACGGTAGCGGGAGATGCCGGCGGCCTCCTCAAAGACTTCACGGCGGTCCGAGCTTTTGGTGGAGATGATATCGGCGATCTTCCCCTGGCCAATGATGGAGTAGCCGTCGCGGCCGAGGCCCGTGTCCATCAGGAGGCCGTTGATGTCCTTGAGACGGACCGGTTCTTTGTTGATATAGTATTCACTTTCGCCGCTGCGGTAATAGCGGCGGGTCAGCATCAGCTCGCTGCCTTCCGTCTCGAAGAGGTGGGCGGAGTTGTCGAGAATCAGGGAAACCTGCGCAAAGCCCATCGGGGAGCGCACTTCTGTTCCGCCGAAGATGACGTCTTCCATCTTGTTCCCGCGCA
>CAZMXF010000332.1:493-3388 GCA_964570015.1 uncultured Oscillospiraceae bacterium
TGATTGCTAATGTCACGGAAGTTTTCATACTTCAATTCTATGCAAGAACCATCACCCGCGCAGCGCCTTGGTGCGCTGCTCGCCCATGACCCAGAGAACCGCATCGGAGATGTTGGACTTTCCGGAGCCGTTTGGGCCGACGATGGCCGTGATGTCCTTCTCAAAGGTCAGCCGTGTCTTGTCCGCGAACGACTTGAAGCCTTGTATTTCCAGTGCTTTAAGATACACAAAAAACTCCTGAAGATCATACTTGTCTGACCTGTCATGAAAAACAGGAATCAGACAAAGCATTGTAGCATATCTGATCCCTGTTTTCAAGTAATTCATTCGTATTCCGCAGGTATCGGCATTTTTACCACTTACCGAGCAGGAAGAGATACAGCAGCAAAGAGTTGTCCAGTATGCAGAACAATAATAAATGACTTTTGTTCTGTATACTGGACAAAATTGTTTTTTGAATGTCCTGCATACTGGGAAGGAAGACATCCTCCATCTTACAGGGGTCATAACAGTTCGTTCAATTCCTCATAGCAAAAACGCTGCAAAGCGGGAATATCATGGATTACGGTGTTCCAAACGATATCAAGACTTATGCTGCCATAATGGTGAACCACTACATTACGCATACCTTTCATCTGGCTCCAGTTCATACTTCCCGCGGAAGCAGAGCGAAGCTCTTCAGATAACTGCCCTGCGAGTTCACCAATCTGAAGCAAGTAAAAGCAGATCAAATCATGGTACGCTTTATCCGTACAGAAAAGAGTGAAATCGTTGCCAAAGCGGTCTATTGTCTCTGCAATATCGTCACAATACTCTGCGATATGTTCCAGTCGCTGTACATCACGCGGCAGCATAGATCATTCTCCTCTCCTTCTTCACGGTTTCCCGAAATCGAAGCTGACTCCGGCGATCCGTAGGTGTTTCCATCGAATCAAGGGTAACAAGATCAATCGATACCCCCAGGGCTTCTTCCAGATCATTGTATAGACCACCGAGCTTCAGAAGCGTATCAATTCCTGTACCCGAGACATCCACCAGCAGGTCCACATCACTGTCTGCATCTGCTTCTCCTCTTGCGTAGGAACCAAACAGATAAACCGCAGCAAGCCCATATTTTTTTGCAACCGGAGCAACCCGCGCGGCGATTTCTTCAATTGTGTAGGGGAGCATATTGGTCACCTCTTCATCGAAACCAGCACAAGTACTGCCTTCCCTTACATTTTACACGATTCCGTGAAGCGATGCAAGTGGCTTTGTCTTTTCTGCAATGAAAATGCATGCCTGAAAAGTGAGTCAAAGCGGCGTGTTGCGGCTGGACGAAAGAACCATCCTCGCGTCCTGGCTCACGGGGTCAGGTCGATCACGAGATCCGTGATTTCGGCGTCCGGGCAGACCTCCAGGGCAGCCAGTCGGAAGCAATTCTTCAGCCACTCGACATTGCAGCGCTTCTGGCCCAGCATCTGGGAGAGCTTTTTCTCCGGAACCCGGATCGTCACGAGTCCGCCTTCACAGTTCATCTCCGCCAGCCGCTGTTCCGCGCGGTTTCGCAGGATCCGGCTGCGGACCAGTTCACCCAGCGCCGGGTGATACGCTCCCGCCAGCGCCGCGCCGCCGGATAGTTCGTCCGTCGGGTTCAGGCCGAGGCGGATCACCGGGATGCCGGCCGCCTCGAACAGGGGCAGGAGCCTTGCACAGACCCGTACTGCGTCCTCCACCGTGTGCTCCCGATACTCTCCGCACCGCCAGCGCCGTTCCAGTTCGGTTCCGCGGACGATGACCGTGGGGTAGATCCGTACCGCGTCGGGCCGCAGGGCGATCAGCCGGCGGGCAGTGTCCACGGCGCCGTCGTCATCGTCCCCGGGGAGGCCGGTCATCATCTGCAGCACCAGCGACAGGCCGGCTTGGCGAATCAACGCAGATGCCCGCCGCACGTCCTCCGCACTGTGGCCGCGGCCCGCGGCCAGGAGGACCGGATCCTGCATGGACTGCGCCCCGAGTTCCACGGTCCCGACGCCGTAACGCTTCAGGCGCTTCAGGATCTCCTTTGTCACCGCATCCGGCCGCGTGGAGAGGCGGATGGACGAGACCGCGCCGCGGTCTGCCGCCCGCCGGGCCGCTTCCAGATAGCGCAGCTGCTGCGCTTCCGGGATAGCCGTAAAACTTCCGCCGTAGAAGGCGAGCTCATACGCTCCCTCCTGCGGCGGGTTTTCTGCCAGACTGTTCAATTGCTGCAGCGCTTCTTCCGCCGCGGCGCCGGTGATCTCATGCTGGTTGCAGAAGACGCAGGCATGCGGGCAGCCGAGATGCGGAATGAAAACGGGATAGATCCGGTTTCGGGCGCTCATGACCGGATCCTTTCGAGCGCCGAACCGGCCGCGGCCTGTTCGGCTTCTTTCTTGGTATGGCCTTCGCCCTCCCCGGAGAGGACACCGTTGACATAGACCGCACAGGTGAAGCGCTTGTCGTGGTCCGGTCCGCTCTCCCCGGTCATCTCGTAGCGGATGCTGCTGCCGGTCACCTGCTGGACCAGTTCCTGGAGCTCCGTCTTGTTGTCACGGCTCCGGCTTCGGATCTGTTCCTCCGCCTGGTTCAGGACCCGGCTGCGGATAAAGGCCTCCGCAGGCTTCATTCCGCCGTCGAGGAAAATCGCGGCGATGACCGCCTCCACCATGTCGGCAAGGATGCTCGGCCGTTCACGGCCCCTGGATTTCTCCTCGCCCTTGCCGAGGCGCATCCACTGTCCGAAGTCCAGTTCCGCGGCGACCCGGTACAGGCTCTCTTCACAGACCAGCTCCGCGCGGATGCGGGTCATCTTCCCTTCCGGCAAAGCAGGCTCCCATCGGTAGAGGAGCTCCGCCGTCACCATTCCGAGGATGGAATCGCCCAGGAACTCCA